>CALCCH010000339.1 GCA_937899855.1 uncultured Saprospirales bacterium
ACTTCGATCGGGCGGGTTTCAACCGCAGCGAGCCACAGACGCCGGCGGTGGACGCAGATCAGTTGTACCGCATTTTCCCGGAAGTTCCCACCAAGCCCTACGATACGCGTGAGGTCCTCAAATGTTTGGTCGATGAGTCCAAGTTTACGGAATACAAAAAGGGTTACGGCCAGACCATCATCTGTGCCTACGCCCGCATCGACGGCTGGTCGGTGGGCATTGTGGCCAACAATCGCAAGGTCGTGAAGACGGCCAAGGGCGAGATGCAATTTGGTGGGGTCATCTACTCGGATTCGGCGGACAAGGCGACGCGTTTTATCCTCAACTGCAATCAGAAGAAAATCCCGTTGGTCTTTCTCCACGACGTTACCGGATTTATGGTGGGCAAGCGCTCCGAACACGGCGGCATCATCAAGGATGGCGCCAAGATGGTCAATGCGGTATCCAATTCGACGGTACCCAAATTTACCGTTATCATGGGCAATTCTTACGGGGCGGGCAACTACGCAATGTGCGGCAAGGCTTACGATCCGCGTCTGATCGTGGCCTGGCCCACGGCTAAGGTGGCGGTGATGGGAGGTGCCCAGGCGGCCAAGGTACTGACCCAAATCCAGGTTGCCTCACTCAAGGCCAAGGGAGAGGCCCCCAACCCGGAGACGGAAAAGGCCCTATTCGAAAAAATCAAGGGCCGCTACGACGAGCAGACCAGCCCTTACTACGCCGCCGCTCGGCTCTGGGTAGATGCCATCATCGATCCCGCGCGTACCCGCCGGGTGATCTCGATGGGCATTGAAGCGGCCAACCACGCCCCCATCGAGCGGTTCAACCCCGGAGTTATCCAAACCTAATCCTTTTCAATATGGCGGACAGCAAATTCAAACTGTGGTTCAAACGCGTCGGTGTGGCGGGCTTTCTCTTTTTCTTCATCAAGGGACTGGTATGGCTGGCCATCTTCTACGGAGCGGGCAGCTATTTTCAAGGTTGCATGACCTAGCGACGGCCACGCCGCTCATTTTTTTGTGGAACGCATAGGGGTATTCCCCACTTGCCGTTGTCATAAGGGTGAAAACCATTGATCCGGCTAGATTAGCCACAAAAGCACCAACATGTACCAACGCTATGTACCTTTCTCCTGCTCCAAACTGGGACTCCTCTTTTGTAGCGTCCTGATACACAGCACCGTCCTCTTCGCCCAGACGCCCACCCAGGACATTCGCGGCACCATCGTCGATGCGGATACCCAAATTCCGCTCATCGGCGCCAGCGTGGTCCTACTCGGCAGCGAGCCCCTGCGTGGCGCTACTACCGATCTCGACGGCCAGTTTAAGATCACGGGCGTTCCCGTGGGGCGGCAGGACCTCCAGGTCACCTACCTGGGTTACGACCCCGTCAACCTCCAAAGTATCCAGCTTACCTCGGGCAAAGAATTGGTCCTCCAAATCGAGATGCTCGAATCGACCATCTCGATGGAGGAAGTCGTGGTAAGGGCCCAACTGGATAAGTCCGAGACCTTGAACGAGATGGCGACCGTCAGTGCTCGTTCCTTTTCCGTGGAAGAGACGGCGCGCTACGCTTCGAGTTTTAACGACCCCGCCCGGATGGCCAAAAACTACGCGGGGGTATCCGGGGGTGGAGACGACCTACTCAATGAGATCGTCGTCCGTGGCAATTCGCCCCGTGGGGTACACTGGCGCTTGGAAGGCATCGAAATTCCCAATCCCAATCACTTTGGTGCGATGGGCAGTACCGGTGGGGGCATCAGTATGCTGAGTAGCAGCACCCTAGCCAATTCCGATTTTTATACCGGTGCCTTTCCCTCCGAATTTGGCAATGCCCTCTCGGGGGTGTTTGACCTCAACCTGCGCAAGGGCAACAACGAAAAGCGGGAATACGCTTTTATGGTCGGTCTTTTGGGACTGGAAGCCGCCCTCGAAGGCCCCTTTCACAGGGGCGGTAAATCCTCCTACCTCATCAATTACCGCTACTCCACCCTTTCGGCGCTGGGAGCGGTGGGTATCGACGTGGTGGGCGACGTTTTTCCAAGCTATCAAGACCTCTCCTTCAAATTGCATTTGCCCACCCGCAAAGCCGGCGTCTTTGCCCTCTTTGGTTTGGGGGGAAATAATGTAGCTAGCTTTGAACCCGCCGCGGACAGTACCCGCTGGGACGAAAATTTTGGCAATTTTGGCTTTATCGAAAAACAGCACATCGGAACGATCGGTCTGTCGCACCGGATCGTGCTATCGGAACGCAGCTATTTGCGGACGGTGGTGGTGGGCTCCGTCGACGATACCGAGCAAGAATACTACGAGCTGGACCCGGACGCCGACTACGACAAGGTGGTGGCTGATCAGGGGCGTTACTCCAACAATACCTACCGCTTGTCCAGCACTTACAACCACAAGTTCAACGCCCGTCATACCCTACGTACCGGCCTCATCATCAGCCAGATGGAGTACGACCTCAAGTCGGAATACTTCAACGAAGAAGACCAAACCTTTTACACCCTTTTTGACAGCGACGGCCAGGCCCAACTCTACCAGGCCTTCGCCCACTGGAAGTACCGCCTCAGCAATGCCGTGACCTTCAACAGTGGCTTGCACTACACCTACTTTGGCCTCAATGGCCGACAGTCGATCGAGCCCCGGGCGGCGGTACAGTGGCGCTTTGCCCCTCGGCAGCGCCTCAGTGGCTCGGTGGGCCTCCACAGCAAGCCCGAACACCTGTCCTTTTACCTACTCGAAGAGACGGCGAGCGGCAGCGAACGGACGACGCCCAATCGGGATATGGCCTTTATCAAGGCGATGCACGCCGTGCTCGGCTACGACTGGCAGTGGAGCGATCAGATCCGCCTCAAGGCCGAGGCGTACTACCAACGGCTCTACGACGTCCCCGTCGTCAACGACCCCAATAGTACCGGCTCGTTGCTCAACGCGGCCTCCATCTGGGACATCACCGGGGCGGGCAACGTGGTCAGCGAAGGGACGGGCTTTAACTACGGGATTGATTTGACCCTGGAAAAATTCTTTTCCGACAATTACTACTTTCTCTTTACCGGTTCGCTCTTCCAATCCAAGTATACTCCCCTGACCGGTGAGACCTACAGCACGCGCTACGATGCGGGCTACCAACTCAACTTGTTGGGGGGAAAGGAATTTAAGGTGGGAAAAAACAAGCAGAACATCGTCGGGATCAATAGCAAGTTCTTACTCGCCGGCGGCAATCGCCAGACGCCCATCGACCTGGACGCCTCGCGCCTGGAGGGAAGGACCGTTCGCCTCGATGACCAGCCCTTTGCCGAGCAATTGCCCGGTTATTACCGCTTCGACCTTGGGGTGAGCTACAAAATCAATAAGCAGAATCTGACGCACAGCATCAGTTTGGACGTCCAAAACGTCACCAATCGGCTGAACACCTTTTTCACCTTTTTCGATGGCGATCGGGGAAACGTACGCACCGTTTACCAAACCGGACTGTTTCCCGTTTTCAATTACCGCATCGAGTTCTGAGGCCAGCTTGTCGGATGGTGACCAAGTTGGGGAAGATGCCCCCGACCGTTCTGTTAAAAAGGGGGGATTGCTAGCAAGATTGGGGCAAACTTAGTACTTTGATCGGGAAGAGGATTGCTAAGCTCCCAACTGGTGAAAAACTATTCCGTATCGCTCCGTTTCCATCTCCTTCGTTGCGCACTCGTCATCGGGTGTGGGCTGTGCTTCTTGGTCGGAATGGCCCAGCAGCCTACCCTCAAAAGCTTTGGTCCCGGGGAGGGCCTGCCCAGTTCCCACATTTACCGTACCTACCAAGACCGCGAGGGCTACCTGTGGGTCAGTACCGACAAGGGGCTCGCCCGCTTTGATGGCTACCGCTTTGAGGTGTACTCCGTGCGGGATGGGCTGCCCAACAACGAGGTATGGGGGGTGGCGGAGGATCAAAAGGGCCGGGTTTGGATCAATACTTTTGACCGGCTGGTGTACTGGCAGGACGGCCACATTCACGAATTTCCCAGCCCCCTGGGCGAGCGGGAAAAAACCATCATCCAGCACGAAATTGTTCAGGACAGCCTGCACTTCGTCTTTCTGGACCTCAACCACGAGGAGTACTACCAACTCGACGAGCGGGACAGCATTCGACGGATTGATTTAAAGAGAATTCCCACTCGCTTGGAGCTCCCGGTCGGGCAGCGCGCTCGGGGCCAACAATGGAGCGCAAGCGCACGGTACTTTCGCTACCGCGACCAGGGCCTCCACTACAAAGTTCGCACCTTCGGGTTGGACCTGCCGACGGAGAGAGATAAACGCTACGCGACCGGCCCCTCCACCCTCAATCTGGGGATCATCCAACTCTGGCATTTTGATACCGACCGGGCCGACCAACTGCTTTTTAGCAATTATGGCGCCCTGAGCGTTCGGGGCGACACGGCCTTTCCCCAGGCCTGGACGGACCTTCTCGGGCGCGACATCACGCCCTTTCAGATCACCCAGTTTACCAAAGACCGCTTCCTCATCAGCTCCCTACAGGGTGCGGTGGTGGTGGATCAGGACCTGCGGTACCGTGAGGAGTTTGCCTTTTTGGAAGATCACGTCGTCAATCACATCCTGATGGACCGGCAGGGAAATTATTGGATTGCTACCAAAAACCGCCTGTACCTGCTTACCGCCAGCGCTACCCAAAGTACCACCCTCTCCGCCCAGGATTTCCTCAATGGCGACGAACCCACTACCCTGGCCCGCGATGATCGGGGGGGCATCTGGGTGGGGACCTTTCGAGGGGATCTGTACCGCTACGAAGCGGGGCGGATGGTGTACAAAACCAGTGCGGGGGCCCCCATCCGGCGCTTGCTGTTTACGCAGGGGCGGGAGATTTTACTGGGGGGCGAGTGGGGCTGGCACCTCATCCCCCCGTCGATGCTTGATGAGCAGCCCATTCCCCCGGACCAGCTCGACCGTTACAACTGGCACGAAATCCGTTTTCCCCGCCCCCCCTTCCCCGCCTCCGTCACGAGCAATCCCATGGGTCTCAAAGACGTGATCCGCGGCACGGGCGGAGAACTGTGGTATACTTCCCACCGCGGATTTTTCCATTTCGATCCCGTCGAGGGCTTTCAGCAAATCGACGGAGTACGCTCCTACCATTTGTGTCGGGATAGCGAAGCAAGAATTTGGGTGGCACGCACGAGTGGCCTGGCCGTCTTTGCGGACAAAAAGCTGGTCGACCTCGGGCGGGAACATCCCGTTTTTACCTCCCCCATCAACGACCTCGAAGCCGATCGGGACGGAGGGCTGTGGCTGGCAACCAACGGACTGGGGCTGTACCGCTACGAGGCGGGCCAGATCGATACGATCCACGAGGTACAGGACGAGATTATCAACGGGCTGGTGTGGGGACGGGATCGGGAACTCTGGGTACTATCCAATCGGGGCCTGAGG
>CALCCH010000340.1 GCA_937899855.1 uncultured Saprospirales bacterium
CCCCATCCATTCCAAATTGTCCATTCCGTTCGCTTCATGTCACTAGCAGTTGTATTCCGTTTTTCCTTCCCGTTTCGACCGCCCCACCACAATAGAGTCCATTTTATTCCCCGGGGTTGTCTCGCTTCCCGGGGCGGCTGCGGGGGTGAAAGCTGGAGATCGTTTCCCGTAAAAAGTCCGTGTCCAAGTGCGTATAGATTTCGGTAGTCGTAATCGACTCGTGGCCCAGCATGTCTAGTACCGCTCGCAAGTCTGCCCCCCCTGCTATCAGGTGCGTTGCAAAGGAGTGCCGTTAGGGATTGGGGCTCTGCTTTATCTCGATACCCGCCCGTTTGGCCATTTCCTTTACGATCATAAAAACCATCACGCGACTGATCTGTTTGCCCCGGCGATTGAGAAAAACGACATTCCCGTGCTCGGGATGGATGTTTGTCATCGGTCGTCGGACGCCTTCCAGATAGAGCCGGAGGTGTTTGACCGCCGTGGCCCCAATGGGGATGAGCCGCTCCTTGTCGTTTTTACCGATGACCCGGATAAAGCCCAGATCGAGAAAGAGATTGGACAACTTTAGCCCCGTCAACTCGCTGACCCGAAGCCCGCAGGCGTACAGGGTCTCCAGCATGGCGCGGTTGCGCGTCCCCTGGGCCTCGCTCAGGTCGATGGCCTCCAGCAGATCCTGCATCTCCGGGTAAGACAAGACCTCGGGAATCTTACGCTGTAGCCGGGGCCCCTCCAGGAGCTCGGTGGGATCTACTTCCAGCAGGTCTTCCACCAATAGGTATTTGTAAAAGGCCTTGATGCCCGACAACATCCGGGCCTGGCTGCGGGCGCCCAGCCCCAGCTGATTGATGTGCCGGATAAAGCCCTCCAGGTCACGGCGGTCGATCTCCAGAGGTTGGGGCGTATTCTCCTGGGTCCGGACAAAGTGCGCCAGACTCTTCACGTCGCGCAAGTAGGCGTCGATGGAGTGGGTCGAGAGCGAACGCTCCAGGACGAGGTAGTTTTTAAAGCCATTGATGGCCACCGACCAATTCATGGCCCGAAATTACAAAAAAGACGACTTCTAAACTCAACGTTCGAGCAAAGCAATTCCTCGCTTGGGGCTCCTAGCGTTGAATAATTACTTTTTCAAAGTGCTGTTGTTTCGAGTCCTGGATGCCAAGCAGGTAGATACCGGAGGGGACTTCGCTTACGTTCATCGTAAGCCCAAGCCTTTGCCGACGAAGCAGTTGACCATTGAGGTGGTAGAGGCTCAACGTAGGGTCTTCCGAAAAGGCTCCATTTACGGTAATTGTTTCGCGAGCGGGGTTGGGAAATACCAGCCACGGCTGGTCCCTCGTTGCGGTAGGCTCTTCGATGCTTACCAGGGGGCCAGGCTCTCCGACGAGGAGGCCCATGGTACCAAATGGCTGGGGTTTGATCCGGATGCTATCGCAGTATTGACTGGTGCAATTGCTACCGGAATCGTCAACAGTTAGACACAATAAGTAAGAACCGGGCTCCTCGTAGGCATGCTCGGGGAATGGTCCCGTTCCCATTTGGCCATCCCCAAAATCCCAGGTGTAGGCGCGGCCAGGGGCCAGGCTGTAGTTGATGGCCAGTAAACTGTAATTGTTGGACGTATCGGGATAAGAGAAAAAGGAAGCGTCGCAGCAGTTATCCCCACAGGTATTCATTTCCCAAAAGGCATTCAATCGATGGCCGTCATTGACGGTCAGGATAGCTTTGTCCTTAAAGGTGGTGACAAAGCGGGGACTGGAATGGGCCGCTTGAAAATTAAAATCACGGACCAATTGGGCCCCTTGCCCCGATTGGTATTTCCACAATTCAATCCCCGCTTCGACCGACTCCGCAGCGAAAAATATTGCTCCATTGAAGTTAAATAGAGGGGCACCCCCCAAATTACTACCAAAGATATTGCTCAGATAGCCCGGAATAGTGGCGAGTAGCTCGGGCTGGTTTAGACCATTGAATTTCCATAATTTATCCTCCGTCCCCGATCCTTGTTGGGAACGCAAGTAAACCGCATCGTCCACAATGACGGTGTATCCCCGCGAAGCTAGCATATCGAGGTCTTCGAAATCAACGAGGTGCTGGATCTTGTCCGTGGTTTCGTCGTATACCCACAAGGCATTTTTTTCATTATTCCGATCGTAAGCCTCAAAATAGATGTAGTTGGCAAGATGCGCCTTAATCTTTGGACTGATATAATTAATTTGGGTATTGGTAGCGTCGAGTTCTTCGATGACAAACGCTCCGTCGTAGCGCCAAAGTTTGTCAAACGTGGTATTGTCCGGGGCTAGGAAGTAGATGTGATCGTTAATCACTTGAGCCGCTCGAATTGAGGAGCCACTCCCCCCGGGCGTAAAATCAAACGCCAGGAACGGCGGCTCCGTTCCGTTGAATCGGTGGAATTCCAAGCCAAAGATGTCATCCTCGTAGAGGAAGTAAAGCGCATCTCCCAGGCGCATGAGTTGGGACGTTGAGGAGACGTAATTGTCCAGCAGAAAACTCAGGCCAATGGGTTCCTCACCCGTGGTAGACCACAGGCCTCGTTCGGTACCCGA
The DNA here is from genome assembly GCA_937899855.1 of uncultured Saprospirales bacterium. GTDB lineage: Bacteria > Bacteroidota > Bacteroidia > Chitinophagales > Saprospiraceae > CALLVY01. The sequence goes on from CALCCH010000340.1 coordinate 2,568, forward strand.
CAAAACCAAAAACCAGATGCGATCATTGAGGCTGGCTAGAGACTGGATAGTCCCCGGCGTACCGATGAGTCGGGGCATGCTGCTCCCATCGTATTGCCAAACTTCCCGCTCCCGCTGGTCTACATAGTAGAGCTTCCCATCGTGTTTCGCCCACCGTCTAGGATTTGATAAGGTGTAACTTTGTTTGGCGAGATCAAAAAAGAGTTGTGGTTCTCCCTGCCCTTCGTAAGATTGTATCTCAAAGCCGCAATGCTCTTGAGTGTCCCAAGCACCAAACAGCAGTTGCTCATCGTACACTACCCCACTGTATTCCGACCCCTGGCTGACCCACCAAGACCGTTCCCCAAAAGCCAGTTGGGGAGGATCAACACCATCGTAGGCCCAAAAACGTTCTACGCCCGAATTATCATTCGTCCGGAAAAAAAGCTGATCCCCGTATACCACAAAGCCACCCGGGTTGGAAGACCATTCGCCCGGCGCCAGATCACTCACCAAGCGGGGAGCACTGCTGCCGTCGTAGGACCAGAGCTCAGTCCCGTGCAAACTATCAAAGGCCGCAAAGTACAGTTCGTCCTTAAATTCGACGTAGTATTCTACGTAGGGAAGTGGTGTAAAAACACCAATCTCCGGGCCGTAAAGGTTCGCCAAGCTAGTCAGGGTATCCCCGCCGTTGTAACGCCAGAGCGTCTCGTTGCCGTAGCGGTCCGCCGCAAAGTAAAGCAACTGATCTTTGAACGTTCGGAAAAGACTCGGCAAAATCCAACCCAGATAGCTCGCGGTATCCAAGATTTGCACGGGGGCGTTTTCTCCATCGTAAAAAGAGAGGCGATTGACCCCGTCCGAGTCCTCCGTGAGAAGGCACAGCCGGTCTTGAAAAACTTCCATTTGCCCTCCGGGAACGGGCTCTTCAATGGCCTTTACCGGTGGGTGGAGACCATCGTATTCCATCAGGTAGAAATCAAAATTATTGGGAGCTATGCGCTTCTTGAAATACAGTTTGTCCCGGTACACTTTAAATCGAGGATTGGAGAGGTTTCCCAACAAATCCTCAGATATTCGCGTCGCACCATCCGTCTCGTTGTAGCGCCATAGGGTATTTCCAAAAATCGAATCCTTGGCACTGAAGTACACTTGCCCGTCAAACTCCAATAGGGTCATCGGATTACTCCCGTCTTTTCCAGCGATGATGTCCGCAGCCAGTCGTGGAGCTCCGTCCCCATCGTATACCCATAGCTCATTCCCAGTATAGCCATCGTCAGCAGTGAAATAGAGCTTATCGCCGACTACCGTAGGGTTGGCAAAACCACTATTTTGGGAAAAATCCAAAAAGCTGCGGCGGTTGAAAGTATAGTCTTGGGCCGATAAAATACTGCTTACCAGGATAAGCTTGAGAAATAGAAAAGTCGTTTTCATATCAATATCTTTTATTGTGTCAGATGAGGTATGAGCACCTCATCTGTATAGTCAAGATAAGACATCGGCTGGAAAATGAAAATTGCCGCCGAGAAAAATCCAATCAGGTATGACAGATTGTCAAATACGCCAAGCCAAACCATCGGACAATTGAAGCCATAATCACCAAATTTTATTCTTCACAAATGACATGATAGCAAATAAATATAATTTTTCCTCCATCGAATAAGCTTTTAAATGGGGTCGTAAAAAATTGCGGAAGCTCAAAAAAAGCAAACCTTTAGTTGCAATTTTTACATTTTCCACCCATCTTAGCTTTGTTGTTTCCAATAACCGGAAGCTTCTTTGATGATTATTTAGCATCTGTTTCATCATGCAAAACCTCAACATTCACATTATTATCAACAACGTTATCGCAGTGGTGGTGGTGATTATTCCCCCGCTCCGGCGAGAATGCTATTGACTCCATAATGCTGAAGTTGAAAAGCCGTTCTCGCCACCGCGAGAACGGCTTTTTTCTTTTAACGCAACCGCTCATGCAACACAACGAACTGAACCGCTACAGCAAGACCATCACGCAGGACGACACCCAGCCCGCCGCACAGGCCATGCTCCACGCCCTCGGCCTCAGCTCGGCCGACCTGGACAAGGCCCAGATCGGCATCGTCAGCACCGGTTGGGAAGGCAATCCCTGCAACATGCACCTCAACGACTTGGCCAAGGTCATCAAACGGGGCGTTCAGCAGCAAGCGGATTTGCTCGGACTCATCTTTCACACCATCGGCGTCAGCGATGGCATGTCGATGGGCACCTCCGGGATGCGTTTTTCCCTCCCCTCCCGCGACATCATCGCCGACTCCATCGAGACCGTCGTCTCCGCCCAGTGGTACGATGCCGTAGTAGCCGTGGTGGGTTGCGACAAAAACATGCCCGGCGCCATGATGGGCCTCGGCCGCCTCAATCGTCCCGCCATCCTCGTCTACGGCGGCACCATCAGCCCCGGTTGCTACCAAAATCAGAAGCTAGACATCGTCTCCGCCTTCGAAGCCCTGGGGCAAAAGATTGCGGGCCACATCGAGGAAGAACAATTTCGGGGCATCGTTCGCAATGCCTGTCCCGGCCCCGGCGCCTGCGGGGGCATGTATACCGCCAATACCATGGCCTCCGCCATCGAAGCCCTGGGCATGAGCCTGCCTTACAATGCCTCCAACCCAGCCGTCAGCTCCCAAAAACAAGACGAATGCCTCGCCGTGGGACCCGCCATCCGGGCCCTGTTGGAAAAAGACCTCAAGCCCCGCGACATCATGACCCGCGAGGCTTTTGAAAACGCCATCCGCCTCATCACCGTCCTCGGCGGCTCCACCAATGCCGTCCTCCACCTGCTGGCCATGGCCAAGACCGTCAAGGTCCCCCTCAGCATCGATGATTTTCAGGACCTCAGCGACCGTACGCCCTTCCTCGCCGATCTCAAACCCAGTGGCAGCCACGTCATGGAAGACCTGCACCGGGTCGGTGGCATCCCAGCCGTGTTGCGCTTGATGTTGGACGAAGGCCTGCTCCACGGCGACTGCCTCACGGTAACGGGCCGGACCATGGCCGAAAACCTGCAAGAGCTCCCGGGTCTCCAAGCCGGGCAAGGGGTCATTCGCCCCACCAGCGATCCCATCAAAGTCAGCGGTCACCTACAGATTCTGTACGGCAATTTGGCCGAAGCGGGGGCGGTGGCCAAGATTACGGGCAAGGAGGGCTTGCGCTTTAGTGGCCCGGCCCGGGTATTTGACGGGGAGGTAGCGGCCAATGCCGCCATCGGAGCGGGTGAGGTACGGTCGGGGGAAGTGATTGTGATCCGCTATTCCGGCCCCAAGGGAGCACCGGGAATGCCGGAGATGCTCAAGCCCACCTCGGCCATCATGGGGGCGGGCCTGGGCCAGGAGGTCGCCCTGATTACGGACGGTCGCTTCTCGGGGGGCACCCACGGATTTGTGGTGGGGCACATTACTCCGGAGGCCCAGACGGGGGGACTGATCGCCCTGCTCGAGGACGGCGATCTCATTACGATCGACGCGGAGCAAAACAGCATCCGTGCCGAGCTGAGCGAGGCCGAGATCACCCGTCGGCGAGCCAATTGGCAAGCTCCCCCCAGTCGCGCCACCACGGGCATTTTACGCAAATACTACCGCAACGTATCCTCCGCCAGCGAAGGTTGCGTGACGGATCAATAAATCCATACTCTACCAAACTTCCGAGCGATCGGGACAAACACCGCTTATCATGAAAGGTTTACCTCAATCAGCACCCGGCTCCCCTCCAGCCAGTACGGCGGCCGCCACCACGCGCATCAGCGGTGCCGAGGCCGTCCTCCGTTGCCTACTGGCCGAAGGCGTCGATACCCTTTTTGGCTATCCCGGCGGCGCCATCATGCCCGTCTACGATGCCCTCTTCCACTATCAGGACCGCCTGCGGCACATCTTGCCCCGCCACGAACAGGGCGCCATTCACGCTGCCCAGGGCTACGCCCGGGTGACGCGCCGGACGGGCGTTTGTATGGCTACCTCGGGGCCGGGAGCCACCAACCTGTTTACCGGACTGGCCGACGCCATGATGGATTCTACACCCCTGGTCGCCATCACCGGACAGGTGTACAGCCACTTGCTGGGCAGCGATGCCTTTCAGGAGACCGACGTGGTGGGTTGTACCGCCAGCATCACCAAGTGGAACTATCAGATCACTCGGGTGGAAGAGATTCCCAACATCTTAGCCAAGGCCTTTTACATCGCCAATTCGGGACGGCCCGGCCCGGTGGGCATCGACATTACCAAGGATGCGCAATTGGATGCTTTGGATTTCCATTACGAAAGCCAGCCCTTTATCCGCAGCTACCATCCCTATCCCCAGCCCAGCAGCGAAAGCCTCCACGCCGCCGCCGAGCTGATCAATGCCGCTCAAAAGCCTTTTCTACTGGCGGGACACGGTATCCAGATCGCCCACGCCCAGAACATCTTCCAGCGCTTTGTCGAAAAGACGGGCATTCCCTTTGGCTGTACCATTCACGGCTTGTCGACCCTACCCAACGACCATCCCCTCCACATGGGCATGCTAGGAATGCACGGCAACTACGGCCCCAATCTCAAGACCAACGAATGCGATGTCCTCATCGCCGTTGGGATGCGCTTCGACGATCGCGTGACGGGAGATTTGAGTCGCTACGCCAAACAGGCCCGGATCATCCACATCGAAATCGACCCCTCGGAGATCAATAAAAATGTCTTTACGCACGTCCCCATACTCTCCGATGCCCAACTCGCCCTGGAGCGCTTGCTGCCCTTGGTGGAGGAGAAAAGCTATCCCGACTGGTTGGCCGAATTTGCCGCCTGTCGGGAGATCGAACGGGCCAAGGTCATCGAACGCGACCTAAGTGCCAATGCACAGGGGCAGTTGCGAATGGGGCAGGTGGTGCGGGAGGTCTCGCGCCAGACCGACGGCCGGGCCATCGTGGCCACCGATGTGGGGCAGCACCAGATGGTGGCGGCTCGCTATTACGAGTACCGCAACACCAACCAGTGGGTATCCTCCGGAGGGGCCGGTACGATGGGCTACGGTCTGCCCGCCGCTTTTGGAGCCAAGCTCGCGCGGCCTGAGGAGGAGGTTTTGGCCTTTATCGGAGATGGTGGCTTCCAAATGACCATCCAGGAGCTGGGCATGCTGGCACAGTGGCGAGTGGGGGTAAAAATCGTTTTGCTGGACAACGAGTACTTGGGCATGGTACGCCAGTGGCAGCAGCTGTTTTTTGAACGGCGCTACTCTTCGGTGGCCCTGCAAAATCCCGACTTCCTCCAAATTGCGAGGGGCTTTGGCGTACCGGGACGTCTGGTGGAAAAGCCGGAAGACCTGGAAACGGCGGTAGCCGAAATGCTAACGAGCGAAGGCCCCTTTTTACTGCACGTACGGGTCGAGAAAGAAGAGAACATATTTCCGATGATTGCGGCGGGTTGCAGCGTCTCCGAAATCCGGCTGGAATAATGCTGGGATAAAAATATACGGATCATGACAAAAGAATTTACCATCACGGTGTACACCGAACACAAGACGGGTTTGCTAACGCGGGTGGTCTCCGTGTTTACGCGTCGCCACCTCAATATCGAGAGCCTAACCGTTTCCGAGTCCTCCATCAAGGGCATTCACCGCTTTATCATCGTAGTGGTGGTGGCGGAGGAGATGGTGCGCAAACTCGTGGCCCAGCTCGAAAAACAAATCGACGTCATCAAGGCCTTTTACTACGACAACGAGGAAATCATTTACCAGGAAATTGCGCTATACAAGGTACCGACGGAGGCTTTCAACCAAGGTAATAAGGTGGAGCAGATCATTCGCGCTCACAATGCGCGAATTCTCGAAATCGAGGCCGAATACATCGTCATCGAAAAAACGGGTCACGCCCACGAGACCAAGGCGCTACTGGAGGCCCTCGAAAAAATTGGCATTTACGAATTCGTCCGCTCCGGCCGGGTGGCCGTGGTCAAACCCATGGAGCGACTCAATACTTATCTCAAATCGCTGGACGGCCGTGCGCCTTCCGAGTCGGGACAGCATCCCCACTAGCGGATAGCTGTATTCGAACCTATAAACTCACTAAAAAGACAATATCATGGCAACGATTAATTTTGGCGGGGTAGAAGAAAACGTCGTTACCCGCGAAGAATTTCCCCTGGAAAAAGCCCAGGCGGTGCTCCACGACGAAACCATCGCCATCATTGGCTACGGGGTACAAGGCCCCGGGCAGGCCCTCAACTTACGCGACAACGGCATGCGGGTCATCGTCGGACAACGGCAGCCCTCCCCTTCCTGGGACAAGGCCGTCGCCGATGGCTTCGTACCCGGCGAGACGCTCTTCCCCATCGAAGAGGCCGCCCGACGGGGAACCATCATCCAGTACCTCCTCTCCGATGCGGCCCAGATTGCAGTATGGCCCAAGCTCCGTCCTCACCTCACCGAAGGCAAAGCCCTCTACTTTTCGCACGGCTTTGGCATCACCTACCGCGACCGGACCGGCATCGTCCCACCGGACAACGTCGACGTCATCCTCGCGGCTCCCAAGGGCTCGGGTACCAGTCTGCGGCGCCTGTTCCTGGCCGGCAAAGGCCTCAACTCCAGCTACGCCATCGAGCAGGATTATACCGGCCGGGCCTACGAACGGGTCATCGCCCTGGGCATCGGCATTGGCTCTGGTTATCTCTTCGAGACCGATTTCAAACGCGAAGTGTACAGTGACCTCACCGGCGAACGGGGAACCCTGATGGGGGCCATCGCTGGCATCTTCGAAGCCCAGTACGATTTGCTCCGCCGCCGGGGCCACAGCCCCAGCGAGGCCTTCAACGAAACGGTAGAGGAATTGACCCAAAGTCTGATGCCCCTGGTGGCCGAAAACGGCATGGACTGGATGTACGCCAATTGCTCTACCACCGCCCAGCGGGGAGCCCTGGATTGGAAAAACAAATTCCGCGACGCGGTAGCTCCGGTCTTTGAAGAACTCTACGACAGCGTCGCCTCCGGTCAGGAGGCCCAACGATCGATCGACAGCAATGGCCAGGCCGACTACCGCGAGAAATTGGAAGTCGAACTGCGCG
>CALCCH010000341.1 GCA_937899855.1 uncultured Saprospirales bacterium
CTTGACCACGAGCCCCGCGGCCACCGGTTCGGCTGTTTCATCGGCGTCGGGGGTCACGCGGGTGTTGCCGATGAGGAAATCGCTGTGCTTATGGGCCAGCGTGGGGGCGGGCTCGGTGCTGGACAGTCGGCTGGCCTCGTCGCGGGGGTGGATCTTGTAATTGGCGCAGGAGGCAAACACGAACAGGAGTAGGAGAATGCTCAAGTGGCGAAATGGGGTACGGGGGCGTAGCATCTGGTGGTGGGTTAAAAGGGTGAACGGTCGTGGGCGAAAATTATTGAAAAAAATAGGCATCTGATGGTCCGTAATTTAGTGGAACAAGTGGCTCTGGGGGCGCTACGCGGTCCTTCCGGGGCAATAATGGTAGCGATTGGTATCAAATCTTGGGGTCAAGATGCGTTAAATTACTCCAAAGCAGTTAAAATTGGGCAGTAAACACCACATAATTTGTACTCGAACGGCCGCTTTTGGTCGATAATGTTTTTTACTTTAAAAATCTAACCACGGGGTGCAACCCTTCCAAAGGGGCCTTTGTCTCTTAGATCAAATCAATAAAATCATTGGATTACCCAAGTGTACACCGAGATATTATTGAAGCGTGTAAAAAAGGAAATCGGCAGTCCCAGTTTGAACTGTATCGTCTGTATTCCAAGGCCATGTTCAACATTTGCTTGCGAATGGTGAAAAATGACCTGGATGCGGAGGACCTGCTACAAAATTCTTTTATCGACGTCTTCACCAAGTTGCATAGCTTCCGCTATCAGTCTTCAATCGGAGCGTGGATCAAACGAATCGTTATCAACAATTGTATCAACTTTTTGAAAAAGAGGCGGTTACAAATTGATGAGTGGGATGACAAAATCCCCGAACGACTAGAACGAGAATCCAATGATCACCAAGAGGTAGCATTGAGTGTAGAAAAAGTGAATCGTGCGCTGCTTGAATTGCCCGACGGCTATCGGGTCGTATTTTCCCTCTACCTAATGGAAGGCTACGACCACAAGGAAATCGCCCAAATCCTGGGTGTTTCCGAGGCGACCTCCAAGTCGCAGTACAGCCGGGCCAAAGCCAAGTTGCGCCAGCTATTGTCTACTTCATAGGATCGACGGCCCCCACACCGGGCGGTCCGCTAAAAAAACACCGAAATGATGAAAGATAATCTGGAAGATTTTATCCGGACGAACCGGTCGTCCTTTGACCAGTCCCAACCCGACCTGGGCGTCTGGGCCGGGATCGACAAGGCCCTCGAAAAACGCAAACCCCGCCGCGTCATCCCACTGTGGCGCTCCCTATCCGTAGCGGCCTCCGTCGCACTGTTGCTGGGAATGGGGACCCTCATCGGCCTACAACTCAATGGCCAACCCGAGGAGGTCGCCTTCAGCGATCTGGCTCCCGAGGTGGAGGAAATGCGACTGTATTACGAAGGCCAATTGCGGGAAAAGACCGCTCAACTCACCCAGTACGAAGGCGGTTCCGCCGTACGCGAAGACCTCCAACAAATGGAAGGCTTCCTGCTGGAGCTGCAAAACGAATTGCGGGAAGCCCCCCGCGGACAACAGGAACAGATCGTAAACGCCATGATCGAAAATTATCAGGATCGCCTGGCCATTCTCGAGCGCGTCCTGTCGCGCATCCAAACCCATCCACAAGAATTACAAAAATCCAATGACGATGAGAAAATTAGTTTATAAGGGAGGGCTACTGCTGCTCTTGGCGCTGTGGACCGTTCCCACTCTCTTCGCCACCCCCGTCTCCTCCACGAGCCTCGATGCTAGCGCTCCCAAAAGAGAATTTACCCGCTCCATCAAGAAAGAATTTGCCATCAGCGCAACCGGACAGGTGACCCTGGGCAACAAATACGGCAAAATCCACGTCGACACCTGGGACGAGGATCAAGTTAAGATAGAAGTTACCATCACCGTTAATGCTGGTACCGAAAACCGAGCGGAAGCCATCTTCGATCGCCTCCAAATCGAATTTGAAAACAGCCCCAACTCCGTACGGGCCGAAACCAACATCGAGTCTTCAAAGGACAACTGGACCTCCTCTTGGTGGGACGAAAAAGGCAAGGGCGAATTCAAAATCGAATACGAAGTTTTTATGCCCCGCACCTGCAACCTGGACGTGAGCAACAAATACGGACATACCACGGTCGCCGCGCTGGAAAGCAATGCCAAGGTGACGGCCAAATATGGCGACGTATACATGACCAGCCTGACGGGCGACCTGGACCTCGATATCGGCTACGGGAACGCCAATATCGAACGGTCGAACGATGCCAAAGTCCTGATCAAATACGGCAAACTCCGGCTCAACGAGGCCCGCGACATCAAGATGGACAGCAAATACTCCAAGATTGACCTCACCAAGGTGCGGGACCTTGATTTGTACTCCAAGTACAACCACTACCGACTGGGGGACTTGCAGAGCCTGAACATCCAAGGTAAATACGATGACTTTGAGGTCGAGAGCGTACGAGAAATCAAATCGGATTGTAGCTACACCGACTTTGAGGTCCATCAGCTGCATTCGACCGGAAAATTTACGATGAGATACGGCAGTCTGCACGTCGAAAAGCTGGAGCGTGACTTTGCTAAAGTGGAAGTCGATGGCGAATATACGGGGGTCAAGATCGACGTGGAAAACGGCGCGGCCTATTCGATGGACATCGCTACCAGTCACGCTGGTGTGACCTATCCCGACGGGGCGAACATCCACTACGACGTCGAGCAGAATAGTCGGAAACAAATTCGTGGTACGATCGGTGGTCAGGAGGGCGAGCGGATGATTCGCGTCCGGTCGAGCTACGGACACATCCGGATTCGCTAAGTCAGGTGCCGCGTGCGCGGCGTTTGGCGGCTACGATGGGGCGGCAGTAACAGCCTTCGAGGTGATCGTTGACCAGCCCCATGGCCTGCATAAAGGCATAGGCGGTGGTGGGCCCGATGAAGGACCACCCCCGCTTTTTTAAATCCTTACTCAGTGCCGTCGAGGTTGGCGTTTTGGCCAGCTTCCCCACGGCGGCGTAGTCGATTACCGGCGGGCGCTCGGCGGGCTCGGGTTCAAAACTCCAAAAGTATTCCGCTAGGCTGCCGTACTCCTCTTGCAACACAATGGCCCGCTGGGCATTGTTGATCGTCGATTCGATTTTTTTACGGTGGCGAATAATGCCAGCATCCTGCAATAGGGCCGCTACTTCCCGATCTCCAAAGCGGGCCACGCGGTGAAAATCAAAACCCGCAAAAGCCCGCCGAAAATTCTCGCGTTTGCGCAGGATCGTCAGCCAACTCAGGCCGGATTGAAAACCTTCCAAACAAATTTTCTCAAATAGACGGACGTCATCCTCCACGGGATGCCCCCATTCCTCGTCGTGGTAGTGGCGGTAGTCCTCGTGCCCCCCGTACCACCAACACCGCCACCGCCCGTCCGCTCCTTGGATCAATCCTTCCTTGGTCATGCGTTGAATCTTTTGTTAAGTCCCGTCAAAGTAATCATTTTTCTCCGGTTCAGCAATGTGCGGTTCAATCCGTGACTCGGGGCTTTTTCTGGGTCGAAATCACCAAAATTCCCCCGATCACCAGCACGGTGCCGAGCCACTGTCGTTGGGTAAGCGTTTCGCCCAGGAAGAGGTAGGCCAGTACGATGGTCGATACGGGTCCGATGCTGCTGATGATGGCCGTATTGTTGGCGCCGATTTGGCGCAGGCCTTCGGAGATGAGGAAGGAGGGTACAAAGGTCGACAGTAGGCCCATCAGGAAAGCGTAGCCGTATACCGCGGGGGCAAAATGAAAGAGTTGCCAACCGTAGATGGTGTAGTGGTGGACCAAAATGGCGACCGCGGCGGAGAGCATCACAAAGACGGTAAAGCGCAGGGTGCCGAACTTTTGAATCAGACGCCCTCCCAGGAGGATGTACAGCGAAAAACTCAGCGCGGAGAGGCTCACCCAGCCCACGCCCCGGACGAAGTCAGCGCTTTGTTGCCAGTCGAGCTCTTCACTCAGGGTGAGGGCGATCCCGGCGTAGGTGAGGAGGATGGCGATGATTTGGAGGGAGCGAATGCGTTCGCGAAAAAAGAGGACGGAGAAGAGGAGGACGAGGGTGGGGTAGGTAAAGAGGATCAGTCGCTCGATGCTCGCCGTGACGTAGCGCAAGCCCCAAAAATCGGTGATGCTAGCCACGTAATAGCCCGTGACGCCGATCAGGCCGACGTAGGCCCAGTCCCGTCGCCGGAGGGCGAGTGGTGGCGTGGATCGGCGGGTGTTGGCCAGGTAGAGGGCGGTGAGGTAGAGGGGGAGGGCGAAAAGCATCCGGAGGGCGAGTAGAGAAATGCCCGGCACCTCGTAGCGGTAGGCCAGCTTGACAAAAATGGCTTTGGTGGAATAGAGAATCGCCCCCAAAAAGACGAGGCTGGCTACGTACATAAAGGAGGAGCGTTGGGGCGGGTTCATTTTTCAAAGGACGCTAAATTGTCTTCCAATTCAAAATGGAGATGAAAATAAGCGCCTGCTTTCCTCGTTATCATAGGAGGGAGTCAAAAAATCGAAACCATATGATGATAAAGTCCACTCTCGTGGTATTGCTCTTGGCCAGTTTGTGCCCACTGCTCACTGCTCAGCAGGAATTGGAAACGGGAGAATCCTTTGGCATTGATATCATGCCCGCCTTCATTACGCTCGGCGGTGGCACCAACTCCTACGAGGAGGTAGAGCTGATCTACCGGGCCCGCAACGATAAGCAGGGCCAGCTACGGCTCAAGCTCAACGTCAACAATCGCCCGGTGGTAACCAACGAATTGGTCTACGCCGAGGAGTTGAAGACGCCTTGTGGTGGCGTCAATCCCACCCTGTCCAGTCGGTATACCCCCTCCCAGAACATCCTAGTGGCGGCGGGTCTGGGCAAATACATTCCCAACGCCAATTTCCCCCTCTACTACGGCCTGGATCTCAACCTCGGCGTCAACCGCGGACGGGTCGAGTCGATCCAGGAAGTTTGCAGTACCAACGATACCCTCTTTGTACAAAATCTCGCCAATACCAAGACCTTTACCTACCTCGTCGGCGTCACGCCGGTGCTGGGTACCGAACTCAGCCTCAACCGGCTCAGCTTGATCATCGAATTTGGTTTTATGGTCAACTACAATTTTGGCCGCCACCCCTATCTGGATGCCGAAGGCAACGAACAAGAAGTGCCAATCTCGCGGATGGATTTACTTTTTAGCCGTTTACTCAATGATTTTGCCATCGTATACCGTTTTTAGCACTATTTTTGACCTCTAGGCTTCCGACGAGGAGCACCAAGGCCGGCGATCCTGCCGCCCTACCACAAAGCGCCTGGCATGAGAGTAGTCCAAATTACCGATTTACACATCGACGAAAGTCACGAGTATCCTTTCGACATCGACATCCGTCAGAACCTGCGTCGAATCCTGCGTGCCATCGGCAAAAGTGGGGCGGAGCATTTGGTGGTGACGGGCGACTTGTGCTACCGCGACGGCAATACCGAAATTTATCGCTGGATTTATGGCCAACTCGAAGCCCTGGGCCTGCCCTACGACATCATCGCTGGCAACCACGACGATACCGTGATGATGGCTGAGGCTTTTGGCCGACGGGCCCTGCTCACGGGGGAGGAAATGTTTTATACCAAAAAACTTGGTAGCCACTACTGCATCTTCCTCGACTCGTCGCGGGGGACGCATTCCGAACAACAACTCAACTGGCTCCGGCGACAGCTCAAACAGGCCGGCACCAAGGAGGTCATTGTGTTTATGCACCATCCTCCACTTCAAGCCGGAGTGCCGTACATGGACGACAACCACGCCCTACAGGATGCCGAACAGGTCCAACGGATTTTTGCCCAATATCCGGGTCGGGTGCTGGTGTACACCGGTCATTACCACGTCGAAAAGACCATTGTCCAGGGAAACATGCTCCTCCAAATTACCCCTTCTTGTTTTTTTCAAATCGACATGCGCGCCACCGAATTCAAGGTGGATCACCATCAAATTGCCTACCGCGTAATCGACCTGAGCAATAAAAAGGTCAGCAGTACACTCTACTACCTCCGAGGTAGTAAAAAGGTGGTGCGGGATGGTTTAGTTTAAAAAGGCGGGAACGATGAGTTGAAACTCGGGAATGCGGACGCGAAATTCTTCGCCGTCGGCTTGGCGCTGCATGAGGTAGGTTCCCCACATCCGGCCGATGCCGGTCAGTAGGGGGCACCAGGAGAGGTATTCGTAGCTCTCGCCGGGGTGTAGGATGGGCTGTTGGTCGATGACACCTTCGCCTTCCACCTCGCGCCGGATGCCATTGGAGTCGAAAATAAACCAGTGGCGGCGCAGCAGTTGGACGCTGTGGTCACTTTCGTTTTTGATGTTGACGCGGTAGGAGAAGATATACTTGTGGCGGGCAGGTTCGGAGTGTTCCTGATGATAACGCGTCTTGACGCTGATCGTAATTCCTTTGGTGGTAAGCATTCCCATTATTCGGTATTTCTAATCCTGGAGATACGTCTCGATCAATTGCTCGGCATTGCGTAGGGTATCTTCCAGAACGTCATTGAGCAGAACGGCATCAAAGCTGTTTTCGTAGGTTAGCTCTTCGCTCGCTCGGCGGATTCGTTTTTGTAAACTCGCCTCCGTCTCGGTCTGACGCGCCCTTAGGCGTTCGATCAGAACCGTGGGGGAGGGTGGCTTGACGAAGACGGCGAGGCTTTGATCGGGGTAGGTGTTTTTGATATTGGTAGCACCCTTTACTTCAATATCGAAGATGATGCATTTGCCCAGTTCCCATAGTCGATCAATTTCGCTGCGTAAAGTGCCGTAATATTGTCCCTCGTAGACCTCTTCCCATTCCAGAAACTCACCGGCTGCCACCCGCGCTTCAAAGTCTTCTCGCGTGAGGAAGTAATAATCCGCACCGTCGGTTTCGTGGGGTCGCCGTTGGCGAGTGGTCGCGGACACGGAAAAAGCCAGCTGGTCGTATTGGTCGAGCAAATGTCGGACGATGGTCGTCTTTCCCGCTCCCGATGGAGCCGTAAAAATCACGAGTTTACTCATTGTAGCCTAACACGTATTGTGGGTTGGGAGTTCAGTTAGCCGCAGATTTATAGAATGTTAGCGAGCAGTTCTTTGATCTTTACCAGATCGTCTTTCATCTGGACGACCAGGCGCTGGATATTGGAGGAATTGGCCTTGGAACCCAGGGTGTTGATCTCGCGTCCCATTTCCTGGCTGATGAAGCTCAGCTTGCGCCCTTTGATTCCCTCGGCACCGTTGTTGAGTTGTTCGAGGAAGTATTTGCAATGCTGTTCGAGGCGGACTTTCTCTTCGGTGACGTCGATTTTTTCGAGGTAGTACAGGATCTCCTGTTCGAAGCGGTTGGCGTCGATATTGTCCTTACCGACGTACTCTTCCATATTTTGGGCCAGGCGGTGGCGCAATTTGGTAATGCGTTCGGCTTCGAAGGGGTCGAGTTGTTCGATACCGGCGAGGATGTTGCGGATGCGCAACTTACAGTCGGTTTCCATGGCTTCGCCTTCGGCGCTGCGGAAATTGTGGAAGCTGTTGAGGGCCGCGTCGAGGGTTTGTAGGACGGCGGTCCACTCGGCTTCGTCGACCGATTCGCCGGCGGTTTGTACGACATTGGGGAGGCGGAGGATGGCTTGGACCAGATCGCCGGAGGGGATATCCAGCTCATCCACCAGGGATTTGAGCTCCACGTAGTACTTGCGAAAGAGACTGGGGTTGAGGCCAAATTCGCCGTCGCCACTGGAGGATTGCACGTCGATGGTCAGGTCGATTTTGCCCCTTTTGGCCCGGTCGATGATGACGCGTCGCAGGTCGGGTTCCTTTTCTTTGTAGTTCTGCGGTAGTTTGAAGCGGGTGTCGGTAAACTTACTGTTGAGCGAACGAATTTCAATACTGATGGTTTTATCACCATAAGTGCCAGTAGCTCGGCCAAATCCCGTCATTGAAAGCAGCATAAGTAAGATGTTTTTGGGGGCGGTTAAGGCTTGTACAATTCGGCTCCGGGGAGCCAAATCCGCCCGGGTGTTGTCTTATTCACTCAGAGAACCACAAAGATAAGCAAGTAATGGACAAAAATAAGCGGCCACAAGGCTTTAGGCCTTTACGGTCGGTCGCAAAGGGCCGGGTGGCGGGGTAAAATGGATGTGAGAAAGTCATAATAATTTGACTTTCAGGAAGAAAACGCAAAATTTCGACGTGGATTATTTTCAATTGATGAATAAAATTCCGAGATTTGCGTCGCTTTTCTAAGCAGAGAAAATAAATTCATAACTTATTATAAACCAAACAGTAACAATGAGAAAAGCTGATCTAGTTGCAGCAATTTCTGATAAAACCGGCGTACCGAAAGTCGATGTGCTGGTGACGCTGGAAACCTTTTTCAAGGAAGTCAAAAACTCATTGGCAGAAGGCGAGAATGTATACATCAGAGGCTTTGGTAGTTTTGTGATCAAGAGAAGAGCAAAGAAAATTGGTCGACACATCAAGCGGAATGAAGCCATCGAAATTCCGGCGCACTACATTCCCTCCTTCAAGCCCGCCAAGGTATTTGTGGAGCAGGTCAAGGACAACGTCGACAATTTACCGGCGGATTTGAGTAACAAAGAATCTTAAACGGAAGCACCCCCATGTCGAAGCTCCAACTTGTCGTTCTCAGTGCCGCCGCGGTCCTCCTCCTCCTCCTGATGTTTGGCTTTGGCGACAAACCGGCTCAGCAAAAGGCGGTGGACCAGTCGCGGGCCCTGCGGGCGGAAAGCACGGACATCACGAGTTTGTTGAAATCGGCAAAGGCTGATTTATCCGAGGAGCAGCTAAACCAGCTGTTGCTCATTGAGCAGTCGCTGGAGCAAGCCCCCGGTGACACCGCCCGCATTCGCGTGCTGGAGCAGTTGTCGCGGCAGTGGTTTGATCTGGGGCACGCCGAGGTGGCGGGCTTTTACGCCGAGTCGCTGGCCGAGATCGCCAGCACCGAAGAAGCTTGGTCGATTGCGGGGACGACCTACGCCATCGGTCTGCAACGGTCGGAGAGTGAGAAGGTACGGACCTACTGCAACGGGCGGGCCATCAAGGCCTTCGAAAGTGCCATCTCGATCAATCCTCAGGAAGTGGCGCATCAGGTCAACCTAGCCCTTTGCTACACCGAGTACCCCCCCAAGGACAATCCGATGAAGGGAATTTTGATGCTCCTAGAGCTGAACAAAAAAGACCCGGACAACGTATCGGTATTGATGAACTTGGGTCGTCTGGCGATTCGGACCGGGCAGTACGATAAAGCCGTCCAACGTCTGGAACGCGTACTCGAACTGGCGCCGGGGCAAGTCCGTGCGCATTGCTACTTGGCCGATGCTTACCGCGGGCTGGGCAACGCCGAAAAATCTAGCGAAAATCAAGACAAATGCCAATTGGCATTGAACTGATTCCAATACTGGAATCCGCTCTTTGTAGCGGATCGGAAAGAAATAATTTTTTTAATTAAAAGACAATAAGATATGCCGTGTGGAAAAAAGCGTAAGCGCCACAAGATCGCAACGCACAAACGGAAGAAAAGACTCCGTAAGAACCGTCACAAGAAGAAGAAGTAGACGGTATTCAAAGACATTGGGTTGGCACTTTAACTCGCCGCCGAAAATGTCAGAGTCGGCCTTCTAAAAACCCGTCAACTGCCCCCGGGCTAGTTGACCCTGAAATTACCAGACCGACGAGGTCCAGCGCGTAAAGAGGGTTCGAACAAGTCGCAAAACCATGGGTGCAAACCGCAGCAAACAACTGCTTTGCCCCCATGGCTATTGGTGCTTGTTCCGCCCCTAGGATTTAGAGAGACACCAACAACATAGCGGTGATCCTTCCTCCGCACAACCTCCGGGTTGGGTACTTCCACAGTTTACTGCTCCCAAAGACAACGACCGGGAAAGACTAAACTTGCACTGCATTTGGACGTCCTGCTGTTTTCGGCACCACTCGTTATGGTTCCCCTTATTTCTTATTCCCTCGCACGTGCCTGCTTGTTAAGTGGGCCAAGGAAAAAGCACCTGTGGAAAAAGAACTCATTATTAACTCGACTCCTACCGATGTTGAAATTGCACTCTTGGAGGACTCCAAATTAGTGGAGTTACACTACCAAAAGACCAATACCAACTTCACGGTAGGCGACATTTTTTTGGGCCGCATTCGCAAACTGATGCCCGGCCTCAACGCGGCCTTCGTCGATATCGGACACAAGAAGGACGCTTTTTTGCATTACACCGACCTGGGGCCCAAGTTGCGGTCCTTGCTCAAGTACTCCGATGGTGTCAATCGGGGTTCGACCAAGTCCCACACCCTGGAAGGCTTCAAAATCGAACCCGACATTATCAAAACGGGCAAGATCGATCAGGTGCTCAGTAAAAAGCAGAATATCCTGGTGCAGGTTCTCAAAGAACCCATCTCGACCAAGGGACCCCGCTTGAGCTGCGAAATTACCATCCCCGGCCGCTTCCTAGTGCTGACGCCCTTTACGGAAGTCGTGGCGGTATCCAAGAAAATCGCCAATTCCGAGGAGCGCAAGCGCCTGCGCGTACTGGTGGAAAGCATCTGTCCCAAAAACTTTGGTCTCATCGTCCGGACCGCCGCGGAGGGAAAAACCGTGGCCGACTTGCACGAAGAGCTCAATATGATGATGTCCAAATGGGAAGAGGTACACCGGCAACTGGTCAAGGCCGAACCGCCGATGAAGCTGCTCAGCGAGCTGGACAAGACCTCCAGCATCATGCGCGACATCCTCAACGACTCTTTTAACCGGATCGTCGTCAACGACAAGGAGTTGTACCACAACGTCCGTACCTTCATGGGCTCCATTTCCCCCGATCAAGTCAGTATCGTGAAGCACCACCGCTCCAACAAACCCGTCTTTGATGCCTTCGGCGTCACCCGACAGATCAAATCTTCCTTCGGCAAGACCGCCACCATGCCCAGCGGCGCCTACCTGGTGATCGAACACACCGAGGCCATGCACGTCATCGACGTCAACAGCGGTCACAAAGTCGCCAGTGGGGACCAGGCTGAGGCGGTACTGGCGGTCAACCTAGAGTCGGCCGCAGAAATTGCCCGGCAAATGCGGCTGCGCGATATCGGTGGCATCATCATCATCGACTTTATCGATATGCGCGTGGCGGAACACAAGAAGCTGCTGCTTTCCCGGATGCGGGAATACATGCGCAAGGACCGGGCACAACATACCATTCTGCCCCTCAGTAAGTTTGGTCTGATGCAGATTACCCGCCAGCGGGTTCGCCCCGAGGTCAAAATTAATACGGCGGAGATTTGTCCGGCTTGTAAGGGAACGGGCAAGATCAATCCTTCTATCCTGCTGACCGACGAAATCCAGCGGGACCTGGAGTTTATCATGCAATCGCGGCCCAATTCGCAGTTGGTCTTGCGGACCCACCCCTACGTACAGGCGCACCTGACCAAGGGCTGGCTCAAGAGCGCGCAGGTAAAATGGTACCGCCAGTTTTTCCGTTGGATCAAAGTCCAGCCGGATACCGACTATCAACTAACGGAGTACCGCTTTTTTGATGCTAATGAAGATGAGATTCGCTTGAACTAAGGCTACTCTTGGGGCAACCACAATCGTTGGCCCGACAGGCGGAAAGCCCCGTGCTGATGGTGGCCAAGAACAGCATCCAGATGATTAGTGTACGCAGTTTCATTGGGTAAACTTATCAAAAAACCTCGGAATTGACCCCATCCAGTCTTGGATAATCCAAAACGCATACTGCTGGCCCCACTCAACTGGGGCTTGGGGCACGCCACCCGCTGTATTCCCATCATTCGAGCCCTGCACGCCGCCGGCGCGCAGGTCCTGCTCGCTTCCGACGGCGCGGCGCTACGCCTGCTGGAAAAGGAATTTCCCCAACTTCCCCTCTTCGAACTGCCTAGCTACGGCATTCGCTATCGCGGTGAGAACATGGTCTGGAACATGGCCCGCCAACTGCCCCGTCTGCTGCGGGCGGTATACCGAGAACACCGGGCCCTGGCTCGTCTGGTGGAAGAGTGGAAGAGCGACGTCGTTATCTCGGACAATCGCTACGGCTGTTGGCACCCCCGCACCCACAATATCATCCTGACCCACCAACTCCACCTCAAGGTGCCATCCCTCCTCCGCTGGGGGAGCCAATACTTCAATCACTACCAGTTGGGGCGCTTTGACGAATGCTGGGTGCCCGATGTCGCCGGAAACCCCAACCTGGCGGGTACCCTGGCCCATCCCCCCCTTCCTCATTGCCACTACCTGGGGCTACTTTCCCGGATGCAGTACCGCGAAAGCCCCCAACGCTACGATGTGGCCATCGTTCTTTCTGGTCCCGAGCCCCAGCGCAGCTTGCTAGAACAGCAAATCATCACCCAAATCGAAGCCAGCCCCCACCGGGAGCGCATCCTGCTGGTGCAAGGCCGACCCGATCGGGAAGTACACCGGCGGACGGAACGCTACGAGCTGGTGTCCTACCTGACCTCGCGTGAGCTCAATGAGGTGTTGCTGTCGACGGGCTTGGTGGTGTGTCGGTCGGGCTACAGTTCGTTGATGGACCTGGCGCAGGTGGGCGGTCCGGCCTTGTTGATTCCCACTCCCGGGCAGACCGAACAGGAGTACCTGGCTCAGCACTTGCTCGACCAAGGGGTATTTTACACCGTGACACAAGGCGAACTGGTTTGGGATCGCGACGTGGTGCGGGCGCGGGAGTATCCGGGGTTTGCGTTGGGGGCTTTTGGAGGGGGAGGATTGCGGGCGCGGATTGCGGCGGTTTTGGAGCCCCGTGGGCCCCGTCAGAGGGGCTAGGCTCAACGCTTGTTGAATTGGTTCATCGTGTGGTCGATGCCGATGGTGCCAAAGCTTTTGACGGTATCCGCCGCGTAGCGCAGCCGCTCGGGCAGGCTTTGCTCCTCTTCGGCGGTCCATTCTCCCAGTACGTAGTTGATTTGCTTCCCGCGGCTGTATTCGTTGCCGATACCGATGCGGAGCCGGGCGTAATTGTTGCCACCGGTGACTTGATCGATGTTTTTCAGCCCGTTGTGGCCCCCGTCTTTGCCTTTGGCGCGGAGGCGTTGCTTGCCAAAGGGCAGGTTGAGATCGTCCAGAACGACGAGGACATTGCGCTTGTCGATCTTCTTCTTTTGCATCCAGTAGCGAACGGCTTTGCCGCTCAGGTTCATGTAGGTGGAGGGTTTGAGGAGGACGAAGGTGCGCCCCTTGTGTTTGAACTCCCCGACCGTACCGAGCTGATCCGTACGGAGGGGGCTGTCGAATTCTTTGGCCAGGGTATCGACGACCAAAAAACCCACGTTGTGCCGGGTATTGGTGTACTTGGGGCCAATATTGCCCAAGCCCACGATCAGGTATTTCATCGGATCATGTTCTTTTGCGGTGGAAGGGAAAATGCGTTGAAAAAATGTTTGTAAAAAATTCATGCGTAAACAATGCCGATTTTTCGTGGTACACAACGGGGGGCAAAGGTAAAGAGTTTCCCTCACTTGCCTGGATCGACAACAAAGTAAATCGAAAAATGCTTTATCAGTGGCAGATACACTACCTTTGGATGCGGTAAAGGAATCTTATGGCTATTTACGTTCGCGATACCCTCAATTTCGTTAGCAAGCTCCGTCCGGCTCGGGTGTGGAATGCTGCCAAGCTGCTGAGCTCCTTTTATCTCACCCGCTGGTTGGGCCGCCCCGTACAGTGGGGGCTCCCGATGACCGTTTCTATCGAACCCACCACCGCTTGTAACCTGCGCTGTCCCGAATGCCCGAGCGGACTGCGTTCCTTTACCCGCCCCACCGGCAACCTCAAAGCCGATTTTTTCCGCCAAACCATCGACGAGTTGCACCGCGAATTGCTCTACCTGATTTTTTACTTCCAGGGCGAACCCTACATCAATCCTGGCTTTCTCGACATGGTACGCTACGCCAAAGAAAAGGGCATCTATACCATCACCTCGACCAATGGGCATTTCCTCAACGATACCAATGCCCGCAAGACGATCGAGTCGGGGCTCGACCGGATGATCATCTCGGTAGACGGAACGACCCAGGAGGTGTACGAGAACTACCGGGTAGCGGGAAAGCTGGAAAATGTCGTCCAGGGAGCCCGCAACGTGGTTAAGTGGAAACGCCAACTCGGATCGAGTACGCCCCACATCATCTTCCAATTTTTGGTGGTCCGACCCAATGAACACCAGATTCCCGAAATCTACCGACTGGCCAAAGAGATTGGGGTGGATGAGGTCAAGCTAAAAACGGCCCAGGTCTATGACTACGAACGGGGGAACCCGCTGATTCCGACCATTGATAAATATTCCCGCTACGCCCGTCGGGCCGATGGCAGCTACACCGTCAAAAACGAGCTGCTCAACCACTGTTGGAAACTCTGGCACGCCTGCGTCATCACCTGGGATGGCATCGTGGTGCCCTGTTGCTTTGACAAGGATGCCAGTCACCGCCTGGGAGACCTCAAACAAGGTGCTTTTCGCAATATTTGGCACGGTGCTCCCTACCGTGCTTTCCGGAGCAGCTTACTCCGGGGGCGGGATCAAATCGACATCTGCACCAACTGTACGGAGGGTTGTAAGGTCTGGGCATAGGTGTTCAAACGCCTCAAGCTTTAGTTAAAAGCTACTGTGTAAAACACTGTCGATTAATGTGTTATCGGGCAAACACATTTAAAAAATCATTAATTTGAATAAAAAGGGTCGTAATCTCGCCAAATATCTTGGTTTTTCCAAAAAAAAAACGGATTTTTGTATTCACCTTTCGCTAAAAGTTTGGCGAGAGGAATCCCATCACATCAGGCGTAGAATTTAGCTATTGCCTGTTGTTTCAAAAATCTGTGAGAAAACTGTGTGTAGTCTTTGATGGCTTTAATTCCCAGTTATTTTGTTAGTCAACTGGTCGTTAACGCATGAAATCTCGGCGCCCCAAAACCTGAGGTTTCAACATCGCCTTGTGTTACTTTGAGGAGCTACACTCAGTTGAGAAAAGTATTTTTTTTACAAACTGAAGGAACATTTGTAAATAACTTTACGGTAAAGATCAAGGTACTTTACTCTTCTGAAGGAGACATTTATTAAGAGATTCCTCAAAAACAGCAAGATGACTTACAAAAGTATTTTCAAAGGCCGTCTTGAGTTCGGTAGCACCAAAAGCTATGACAAAGTACTCAAGATGTTTCAGCACCGAGTAGAGAATTACTACAAATCGGACATTCTCCTCAAGGAAGAAGAGATTTTCGACGAGAGTTCGACCAGCCTCAACGTCCCCCGTTACATCACCCAAGGATCCGAGAAATCCTGGAAGAACACGCTCAGCTTACTGGAGTACATTGCCCAGTTTGCGGTGGCCGGTGAATTTGGGGCCTGGATGACCAACGAAGGAAAGATCATGCACCACGGCACGGTGGAGCCCCGCTCCGATCGGGTGGCGGTACAAGCCTACCTGCGGGGTCGGGAATTGCTGGAGGAGGAAGGGAAGGAAAGCGAAGCCATCGATGCCCTAAACCAGGCTATCGCCAAGTACGAGCGGCACGCCCACGCTTACGAGCGGCGCGGTCACGTCAATTTCGTGCTGCGCAATTACAAGGACGCCCTCTACGATTTTGACAAGAGCATCAGCCTGGCGCCCAATAATTCGGCGGCCTACCTCGGCCGGGCCAAGACCAAGCATATCCTCGAAGACTTTGAGGGAGCCATTCTCGATTTTGAGAAGGCCATCAAGACTTCCATTCCGCTACAGCCCATCTATTGGAAGGCCCGCCGTCTCAAGGGTTTTCTCCACCTCAAGCGTGGAGAACAACAAAAGGCCCTGACGGAATTCAAGCTGTACAGCCGGCGCGCTTTCCGCAAGGACGATTCCAACTACTACTGGAGCCGTCTGGTGTACGCCAAGTACGCCATGCTGCTGTTTGAACTCGAAAATTACAGCGATGCCCTCGAAGCATTTGACAAGGCCCTGGCGGTCGAAGAAGGCTACGAGATATCGGAAGATAAATTGTGGTTGTACCGTGGGTACACCGCTCAAAAGCTGAAGAAAAAAGGCTTCCGCAAGGATTGGGAAAAGGCAGCTACCCTGGGTAATGTCGAAGCCCAAAAGTTGGTCTAAACCAGCCACCCCTTGCGGTTTGAACTTTTTAAATCAATGGTCATTAGTTATTCAATAAACTAATGACCATTTTCTATTTGCAACCAATTGACTATGAATTTCATCAATATAAAGGATTGGGGAGCGCCATTGGCCCAGCCCCGAGAACCGCTACTGATTGCGGGCCCCTGTAGTGCCGAAACGGAGGCTCAGGTCCTGGCCAGCTGTCGGGGAGCCGCGGCCCAGGGAGCTGCCATTCTGCGTGCGGGCATCTGGAAGCCTCGGACCCGCCCCAATTCCTTTGAGGGGGTCGGTGCCGTGGGGCTGCCCTGGATCGTGGCGGCGGGAAAGGAAACGGGCCTGCCCGTCACCATTGAGGTGGCCAAGGCCCGCCACGTCGAACTGGCCCTCAAAGCTGGGATCGATATCTTGTGGTTGGGCGCCCGGACGACGGTCAACCCCTTCGCCGTTCAGGAAATCGCGGATGCCCTGCGCGGTGCCGACGTACCGGTGCTGGTCAAAAATCCGGTCAATCCCGATGTCGACCTGTGGATGGGAGCCATCGAGCGTATCCACGGGGCGGGCATCGAAAAGCTCGCGGCCATTCACCGGGGTTTTTCGGTGAGCCGCTCGACACCCTACCGCAATCTGCCGATGTGGGAAATCCCAATCGAATTGGGCCGTCGCCTGCCCCAGCTGGAGATCATCTGTGACCCGAGCCACATCTGTGGCCGACGCGACCTCATCGCTGGGGTAGCACAGAAAGCCCTCGACTTGAGCTTTGCCGGGCTGATGATCGAAACCCACATCGAGCCCGACGGCCGCCAGGAGCGCTGCCCAGAAGCAACTGCCCCCACTGGCGCTGGGCCAAGCGCTGGACCAACAGGTCCTGCGCCGAAGTGATACGGACAACCAGGAATTCCTGGCCAATCTGGAAGCCCTACGCTACGATATCGACCATATCGACCGGGAGCTGATCCAGCTGATGGGAAAACGGATGGAGGTCGTCCGCGAGATTGGCCGCTACAAAAAAGCCAATGACGTGACCATCCTCCAAATGAACCGTTGGACCCGTATTTTTGACAACCGAGTCACCGCCACCATCGCCGAAGGCCTATCGAGCGAGTTTGCCCAGGCCTTTATCCAAAGCATTCACAACGAATCCATCCGCCAACAGACCGAAGTGATGAACGAAAAGTGTTAAGAAAAGAGTAAAGTTTTGTGCTGCGGGCAAAGTGCGGGAAATTTGTCGCCAAATCGTGTCACCCGGAAACCGCTTTTACGTTATCCATTAAGTAAACACGTGCCTCCCAACGGCGAGCCGGGGCGAGGCCAATACCAATAAAACTATGCAAAGCAAAGGTTTCACTATCATCGGGCTGGTCCTTTTGCTCGGATTTTCCGCCTTTGGACAGCCACCAACTACTTACCCTACCCGAAAAACGGTAGCCGGAGCCGCCAAGAAGGCCTACGAAAAAGGCATGAGATACAATATGGCTGGTGAGAATATCAACGCCATCCGCGAGTTCGAGAAGGCCTTGCGCGCCGCGCCCAACTTCATCGACGCTCAGTTGCAGTGGGCGGCGATGAAATACGACCTCAACCTCTACGACGAGGCCGAGCTGGGTTTTGAAAAAGTGCTAGCCATTGATCCCAACTACAACACCAAGGTGCTCTATACCCTGGGCATTGCCGAAAGTCGCCAGGAGAAATTTGCTGAGGCCGCCGAACACTTTCAACAGTACCTCGCTACCGAGCCCCAAAGCGAAGTACTGCGTAAAAAAGCCAAACGCCACCTAGCGAACTGCGTTTTTCGGACCGAGGTGGGCAACACGCGAGTGCCTTTTGTGCCCGAAAGTATCGGGGATCACATCAATACCCCTGCGGACGAATACCTGCCTTCCTTGACGGCCGATGGAGAGACCCTGGTCTTTACGCGTAAAGATGGGGGGCAGGAAGATTTCTTCATCAGTCGGCGCGTGGAAAATGGCTGGCGCAAGGGGAGACCCATGGAAGACATCAACACCAATTTGAGCGAAGGAGCGCAGAGCTTGTCGGCGGACGGTAAGGTGCTGGTATTCACGGCCTGTAACCGTCGGGACGGCGAGGGCAGCTGCGATCTTTACTTTTCGGAGGTCAAAAACGGTCGTTGGACCAAACCCGCCAATATGGGGCCCCCCATCAATACCGCGGCTTGGGAGTCACAGCCCTCAATTTCGGCCGACGGCCGAACCCTTTACTTCTCCTGGGCGCCGAACTTCAACAGTAACAACCGCGATATCCGCGTTAGCCACCGCCGGTCGGATGGGGCCTGGACCCAGCCTCGGAGCCTGGGCGAGGAAATCAACACCCCCTATTCCGAACAATCACCCTTTATCCACCCCGACGGACAAACGCTCTACTTTATGTCCAATGGACACCCCGGTTTTGGCAGCCACGATTTGTTTGTTTCGCGGCTACAGCCCGATGGCCAGTGGGGAACGCCCCGCAACCTGGGCTTCCCGATCAATACCGCGGCGGCGGAGGGGGCCATGATCATCAGTTTGGATGGTGAAACGGCCTACTTTTCCACCGATCGAGCCAATCCGGCGGCGGAGGGGTTATCGGCTTTCGAGAAACCCGACTCCAAGGGCAATTCCGACATTTATACTTTTGAGCTTTATCCCGAAGCTCGTCCCCTGCCCCTCACCTACGTCCGGGCGAAGGTCTACGATGCGGATACCAAGAAACCCCTGCGGGCTCAGGTGGAGTTTGAAGAACTGACAGCGGCAGAGATACACGCCTCCTCGGTCACGGATCGGGATGGGGAATTTTTGGTTTGCCTGCAGTTGGGAAAAAATTATGCCCTCAACGTCTCCAAAGAAGGCTACCTTTTCCATTCCGAAAATTTTGCCCTGGTCCACCGGGACACGGGAAAGCCTTACGTTCTGGAAATTGGCCTACAAAAGATTCCCGAGTCGCTGGCCCAAAACCAGGCCAAACCCGTTCCGGCACCCAAGCCCATCGTTCTCAAAAACGTATTTTTTGACACGGGCTCCGCCGATCTTCGTGAGGAATCATTTGCCGAGTTGCGTCGACTAAAAAAATTGCTGGTCGATAATCCGACCATGCGGATTCAGGTGAGTGGCCACACGGACAACATCGGGTCGGAGGAAGCCAACTTTCAGTTGTCTACCGACCGGGCCCGGTCGGTGTACGAGTTTTTGGTGCGCGAGGGGATCAACGAGGTGCGCCTGAGCTACAAGGGCTTTGGCGAAAGCCAGTCGATCGACACCAACGAGAGTGCCGAGGGCCGACAGCGCAACCGCCGGACGGAATTCATGATTATCGGAATTTGAGGGGCTCAGTCCCCGATCTTGCCCAGCTCAACGCCTTCGGAGTAAGCAACCTGAACGTCGTGGCGGTGGAAGGCCGCCTTGATCTTTTCGTAGGCCTCGAAGGAAACTTCCCAGTAGTGATCGGGGTAGACGTAGGGGCGAACGGCCAGGATGATGTTGTGGCTGTCGTAGCTTAAGATGCCCACTTCGGGAGCGGGGTCCCGAAGGACTTTTTCGATGCTCACGAGTTCGGTTTCGATGATTTGCTTGACCTTGGGAAAGCTTTCGGCGTAGGGCATCGTGACTTCCAACTCCATGCGGATAAAACCCTTGGCGGAGAAGTTGGTGACGATGTTGTCGATGATCTGCCCGTTGGGAATGATGAGGGTCTTGCTACCGGGCGTGGCGATGATGGTATTGAAAATTTGAATTTCCTGCACCTTCCCAAATTTTTCGTGAACTTCCACCCAGTCGCCCACCTTATAGGGTCGAAAGACTAGGATGACCACCCCGGCCGCAAAATTGCCCAAACTTCCCTGTAGGGCCAGTCCGATGGCAAAGCCCGCCGCGGCGAGCACCGCCACGAAGGAGGCCGTTTCGATACCCACAATCCCCGCAACGCTAAAGATGAGCAGGACCTTGAGGCCAATATCGAGGATGGAGAGGAGGAAGGGGCGCAGGTCGGCGCTAAATTTGGCCGCCTCCAGGGAGCGCCGTGCCACCATCCCGATGCGTTTGATGATCCAGAAACCCACCACCAGTACGGCGATGGCTTTGATAAAGTTGGGAGCGTATTCGATGATGAGTTGAATCACCGTGTCCCAGTAGTTGGTAATGTCTTCGTTCATAGTTGGCTGCGGCTAGCATCAATTGGTTATTCGATACCCTAAATTTAGGACATTAGACGGAGTTAAGAAAACCATCGGGTCGAAAGCCCGCCACCGGAGGGATTAAATTTTGGTAAAAGTAAATCCTGGCTTTGGTGGGGAATTGCTATTTTACGTCATGACTTTTGCCGACCGCGTACTCGACTTTCACCGCCAGCTCTCTCCCGATTGGGACTTGCCCGAGGGCTACGAATTACTCTTCCCGTTTTCCAATCCCGACACCTGGACGGCCATGAGTAGCTTCTATCGAGGGTACTACGCCGATACCGCTCCCCGCGTCTTTCTCTTTGGCATCAATCCGGGCCGCTTTGGTGCGGGCGTTACGGGCGTCCCCTTTACCGACCCCGTCCGACTCGCCGAGCGCTGTGGGATCGACAATCCCTTCCACAAACGGCAGGAATTGTCTTCGGTCTTTATTTACCTCGTCGTCGATGCCCTAGGTGGTCCCGCCGCCTTTTACCAACGCTACTACATCACCTCGGTTTGCCCCCTGGGCTTTGTCGGCAATGGTGTCAACGTCAACTACTACGACGACCGCCAATTGCAATCCGCCGTAGAGCCCCGCATCATCGACAACTTTAATACCCAACTCCCTTTCGGTAGCCTCAATCGCGAGGCGGTCTGCTTGGGGCGGGGAAAAAACTACCAATACCTACAAGGCCTCAACGAGCGCGAAGGCTGGTTCGAACGCATCCATCCCCTGCCGCACCCTCGCTGGGTGATGCAGTACCGCCGCAAGCAAATGGAGCAATTTGTGGAGGAGTACCGCCGCTGTTTGGAGGGGATTTGGGAACGGGGTCAAGCGGGCCGTTGATCCGTTCGAGTTGAGCGGCCTAGAAGCGGATGTTGAGGTAGTCGGCTACCTGGTCCATCTTTAGGGCTACGCCCAATTCGGCATCGTACTCCTTACTGCGGTTGCCCAAGCAGTGCAGGCCGATGGCCCGCATCGAGCCGTCGTTGAGCAGCCAGATGGAGCCAGAGTCTCCCCCGAGCGTCAACTCCCCGTCGATGAGTTGGTAATCTTCATCTGGGAAAATGATAAAGCGGTTGCGGCAAACACTTTCGCAGACAATGACGCCGTAGGTCAAGCCGGTCCGCGAGCCCGATTTCATGACTTTTGTACCACAGATAATCTCTGCTTCGATCCCCGTGATTCGACCTTCGATCCCCAGGACGCTCTGCGTGGGGTGGATGTCGCGATGGGGGTGGATGGGAAAACGGATACAGTCCAGGTCTTTACGGCCCCGTTTGAGCACGGTCCCAATTTCGGTATCGCGGTTCCAGTGGCGGTCGGGGTGGATGACGGGAAAGCGGCGTCTGAGGCGCCAGGAGCGATCGCTGATCAGCACGTGGCGGCTGGTGAGGCCAAAAGGCGTTTGGTGCTGGCGGTCGTAGACGATGGCGCCTAGGGTTCCTCCACCGTAGCCCTGCCGCCAGCCATTGCGAATGCGGATGCCACCGATGAGTTGGTCAAACGGGCGATTGCGGGATCGGGCAATGGCTTGGATCAGGGGGTGGATCTCTTCGATCGACTCAAAGACGGTTTCCGGTACGGGAGGATCGATGATGCTGACGGGGATGCCTTCGATGCGTTCGGGCAGGCGCTGCTCGGGGGCGATCCGACTGGCGTCGTAGGGGACCGCCGCCTCGATAATGATGGCCAGTTCGTTGGTCAAATGACGGTCCTCTATGCTAAACCCTACCCCGATATCGCGGACCAGTGGATTTTTGAGCAAGCGCCCGGTGTGACGCTGGAGCAGGTGTTTAATTTCCAGTTGTTTGGCTTTGTTTTGCTTGAAGTACATTTTGTTGCGGGTGGTATTCTTGGGTTTAAGATAGTGGAACTGGGGCGATTTACAAATTTGCTCGACGAAGGGCCCCCGCCTCCGAGTGGGAGCGGAGATTTTTTTATCTTTATAAAAATTCCTCCCATCATGCCCCGTTCGCTTTTCTACTTTTTCCCTTTTTTACTAATCGCACTCGGAATGAAAACCAAGCCCTTGGCTACGGCGCCCCCCGCTGCCTCCCCAATTACCGTCCGCTTGCCCGCCGCAGCGGGCGACCAGGCCCTCAACGGTCGACTCCTGCTCCTGTTTTCCACCGACCCCAGTGCCGAGCCCCGCTTTCAAATCAAGGGCGGTACGGGTACCCAGCAAGTCTTTGGCCAAAATATCGAGAACTGGCAGCCCGGTACGGCCGTAACGATCGACCCCCAGGTCTTTGGCTACCCCGTCGAAAAACAGTACCAACTCGCCGCGGGTACCTACACCATCCAGTCGCTTTTTCCCCGCTACGACACCTTCCAACGCGCCGACGGCCACACCGTCCTCCTGCCCATGGATCGGGGGGAGGGGCAGCATTGGAATCGCGCGCCGGGCAACTGGTACAGTACGCCCCGCCCGGTGGCCATCGGCCCGGAAGGGGAGGCAATCGTCATCGAGCTGGACCAGGAAATTCCGCCCATCACCCCACCGGAAGACAGCAAGTACATCAAGCACCTGCGCATCAAGAGCCAGTTGCTGAGTGAATTCTGGGGGCGCGACATGTACCTGGGGGCGCACGTTTTGCTACCCGCAGGCTACGACGAGCACCCCGAGGCGCGTTATCCGCTGGCCATCATGCACGGCCACTTTCCCTACGATTTCAACGGCTTCCGCGAAAGCCCACCCGATGCGGACTTGGAGCCCGAATACAGTGAGCGCTTTCAGTTGGCAGGTTACAACCGCATCGTTCAGCAGGAAGCGCATGACTTTTACCAAACTTGGACGGGGCCCGACTTTCCCCGTGTACTGGCCATCAAGATCCAGCACGCCAATCCCTACTACGATGATTCCTACGCCGTCAATTCGGCCAATTTGGGCCCCTACGGCGATGCGATTATGTACGAGTTGATTCCCGAGATCGAAAAGCGTTTTCGGGGGATCGGCGAGGGCTGGGCCCGCTTTGCTTACGGTGGCTCCACGGGGGGCTGGGAAGCGCTGGCGGCTCAGGTATTTTATCCCGACGAGATCAACGGCTGCTTCGCCGCCTGCCCCGACCCCATCGATTTTCGGCATTACGTGACGGTCGACCTCTACAAGGATGACAATGCTTACTGGGTGGAGGGGCCCTTCCGACGCACCCCGCGGCCGGCGCGGCGCGATTACCTCGGCCATGTCGACGTCACCATGCAGGATTACAACCACATGGAACTGGCCCTGGGGGACCACAGCCGGTCCGGTGATCAATTTGACATCTGGGAGGCGGTGTATAGTCCGGTGGGAGCCGACGGTTATCCCCGACCCATTTGGGACAAGTACAGTGGAAAAATTGATCCTGAGGTGGCGGCCTACTGGCGGGAAAATTACGACCTGACCCACATTCTCCGGCGGGATTGGAAGACGCTGGGACCCAAGCTGAGACGCAAAATTC
>CALCCH010000342.1 GCA_937899855.1 uncultured Saprospirales bacterium
GGTCCCGCCCCCTACAAGCCCAGGGCCGCGACTGGTCGGTGGAGCTCGATCCCGATTTACCCCGGGGACTCTACCTCTTGGTGTGGGAAAGTGCCGAGGGCATACTGGGGCAAGAAAAACTACTGCTGCCCTGAATCCTCCGATGGTCCGCGCTGGTCAATTGATGGTTACCGAATTCTAATCCGATTGGACGATCCTCAGCAATGGTCTCCAAGACAGCTCCCTCCGGTACAATATACTGGAAATGACGGGAGCTGTCAAAAACCGAGCGTAGGGAACCTCTGAATTATTAAGGAAAGACCTTAGGTTAGTGCTATGCCCGTCAAATATTAGGTAGGAAAAGTGTATTACAACTTTGGTGTCTTCCAAGTTTCATTGCAAACGCAAGCCTTATCGCCGCTGCGGGAAGCATGAGAACTAGGGGTGGGTCCACAAAGAATCCAATTTATCAAAAGGTATTTACTGAACCGGTCTCCATAAGGAGTCTCCGTAGGTGCCGCTTGCATAAATGGATGCTCAGTGGATCAATGGACCTCAATGGATGCCATTGGCAAATAACTTTTTCACTTTTTTAAAATATTGCAAATGAAAAACTATCTATTACTATTTGCTGGGCTACTGCTACAACAGCTACTATTCGCTCAGTATCCTGCCCTAAACCTGGAGCTCGCCGATACCTCTACCAAAGTGCTCGATTCTATCGTCGAGGTCAACAATGGTGCTTCCCCCAATTACATCAGCAATCGCATCCAGTACGCGTACGATTCCGAAGGACGGGAGATTCGTTCTACCGATTTGGGCTACAGCCCGATCGCTCCTCATCCCCTTAGTTCTGGTCAACGGGTCATCACGGATTTCTTGTCCAATCGGGAGGTACAATCGACCCAAACCTGGAACGATATCGACTGGGAAAATTCCTCGCGTCAGACGGATCAGTTGGATACCGACGGTCGCATCGTGGAACGCATAAGAGAATCCTGGCTATTGGGCTTGTCGGTTTGGGAAAAGGAGCAACGTTTGACTTACACGTACGATGGGACGACGGATCGCCCGTCGATCATACTGATTGATGACTGGCTTGATGAGAATTGGGAATTGGACCGGCGCCTCCGCTATACTTATGATGCCGATGGCCTACTCCGCAAGCTGGAGGTCCAGATTTGGAATTTCAGTACCCAGGATTGGGAACTGGATCGCGAGACGGACTACACCTACGATGAGCTGGAGCAACTGACCGCGCGCTTGACCTACGATTTGGTGGACAACACCACGGATTTGTTCTTGTCGATAGAGGAACGCTTTTTCTACAATGGCGATACCCAACTGGATTCTGCCTTTACGCTACGGAACGGACCGGACGGCATACTGTCCGGGACGCGAAACCAATACTTCTACGAAAACAGTACGGTGTCTTACGATACCTTCTTCGTGTGGCAGGCAGCCAATCAGGACTGGGCCCGTTTTGGTTACCTGCGCTTGGAACGCGATGCCGATGCCGATCTACAAACGGTAGCGCAATTTCTGATCGACCGAAATACCGGATTGCCCATCCCCGCTCGTACCCAAACGTACTATTATTCCCAACTCAACGTGGGTACCACCGCCCCCGCTCCCCAGGCCCAACTGAACTGCTTGGTGGCCAACCCCCATCCCGGCCCCCAGACCGTGACCTGCTCCACCGCGTCCGAACCGGTCCGGGACATCGTCGCCCGGGTGTACGACCTGCAGGGGCGGCTGCACTGGTCCCGCCCCCTACAAGCCCAGGGCCGCGACTGGTCGGTGGAGCTCGATCCCGACTTGCCCCGGGGGCTCTACCTCTTGGTGTGGGAAAGTGCCGAGGGCATACTGGGCCAGCAAAAACTATTGGTACCCTAAAAAAGCCAACCAAAGACATTGATAAGATGTTAGATTTGCAGCGTAGCGCCCGGTTTCTAGCAATCCGCTGGAAACCGGGTGATTGCTGCGCTACAAATTCACCTTTTTTCTAATTGCGATTTAAACCCTTTTGGCGTCGAATGCTAAATGGCCAGATCGCAATGGACCTACTGACGAGCTGCTTGGCTCGTATGGTTCTCGCTCTCATCTCCACAGCTTCCGCTCCGAATTACGTTTAGATCGTTTTGTAAAACCGCAATGTCTTATGGTCAAAACGAATCGTTACCTGCTTATTGGTTTACTACTGGGGCTGGCACTAAGTGTGAACGCCCAATCTTTACGTCCCTATCTCCAAACGGGCCGAGCTCGGATCAGCTTTGATCTCTTCACCGGCATCATTGGCCGCTTGCCCCTCAGCAGCGAGTACGGTCTGGTCTATCACGAACGCATCAACGAGCGAATGGAATGGAGTGAGCGTTTGGCGTACAACGGGCGCAATTTTCTGCTCGCCATCAGCCCCGGCCCGTCGAGCTTGCGCTTGAGCTTGGGGATCAATGGGGTATCGACGGGTGGAACTTGGAAGTATTTTCTCAATCCCCGGGGGCGGCGCGTGTGGTTTGTGGGAACGGAGCTCAACTACGCCTTTGCCCGACTCCATAGCAAACGCGAAGCGGGCCGCCGTGCGGACTTGTCGAAGCTGACGGCGGCCCCGATTATTGGTTACCGCCTTTTCCTATCCAGTGGCTTGGAGGTGGATGCCTTTTTTGGGGTGGGGGTATCTTTTCGCAATTACTTTTGGGGAGGTCAAACGAGTAGCCGCAGCAATCCTAGCCCGGGCCAGCCCGTCAATGCGGCCTGGCGGGCCTCCTGGGGCCTCACGCTGGGCAATAAGGTGGGCTGGGCCGTTCCAATTGGGCTGCGCCTGGGCTACCGTTTTTAAATTTCCTCGGAAAGTCGTAGCTTAGGATAAAATTCAAGCAATGAAAAATATAACGCTACTCAGCCTATTGCTCCTATTCACCGGATCCGCGCTGGCTCAAAACAAGGACTACCTAGACCCCCCCATGGATGACCCTGTGGCCTCACCAGAATGGCTGGCTACCGCTGGTGCTACTACCAGTGGTGTCAAACTGCTCGATTCCGTGATCGCTTATCAGGAGAACGAAGATGGCCGCTACCTCTCCCACCGACGGTTTTACAACTACGATGATCAGGGGCGGATTACCCTCAGGAATTCGCGGACTTTCCATCCCACCGACAGCACCTTCCGGGAAACGGGATGGCTCTCGAAGTATACCTACACGGAGGACCTCAACACCTACGTCAAATACCTCTGGGAGGATGGGGATTGGAGGATTTTTGAGCGCCACCGCGAATCGCTAGATGCGGAAGGACGGGTTAGGGCGCGACTGATAGAATCTTGGTCCATAAGCAGCAACCAACTCCGTTTGGATGGTTTGAGATATTTTACTTACGCCCCGTCTGACGATCAACTGGATAAAGAAATCTTGTATCGCTGGCGAGATGATGTTTGGAACCTGACGCATCAAATCGAATATACCTACAATGCTCAGGGTTTACGAGAGAAGATTGAAAGCTACAGTTGGGATAAATTTCGCAATGAATGGCGGCTCTTTGGTCGCCGCGAATGGACCTACGACGCTAGCGATAAGGTGATTTCCGATCTGGATTACTTCTGGACCGCGGTAGGGGTATTGGCGCTCAACGATGAGACCTATTATTATTACAACGGAGACCATTTGATCGACTCCATTGTGGCTTACGAAGGCTATTTGGTCGATAATGGCAACGGTACCGTAGGAGACAAGCGGATTTATTCCCACCAAAGCGAGCGAGCCATCACCGATACCCTCCTCTTCTGGGAGGTTCAGAATCCGGTTTTTGCACCGTCCTATTACTGGGACCGTCGGTACGATACCGATGGAGATATTGAGCAGATCATGAGCTATCGCTATCAGGATAGCATCGGAGTGTACCAATGGTATCAAGTCAACGACTACTACTATTCTCAGCTTGGGGTGGGGACCAAAACTCCCGCCGCCGTACCCGATTTCCAGTGTCAAACGGCCAACCCCCACACGCCCGGCCAGCCCATCCATTGCCCCAGTGGTGCGCAGCAGCCCACCGCAATACAGGTCTACGACCTACAGGGCCGTCTGCACTGGCAAAAGCGCCTCGACCCCAGTGCCGCCTCGACGATCACACTGGAGGGCGACTGGCCGGCTGGTTTGTACATCCTCACCTGGTGGGGATCCGACGGCCTCCTGGGTCGACAGAAGCTGCTGATCTTGTAGCGGCGGAAATGCTTTGGAAAAGTTAAGAGACGGATCGGGGTTGGGTAGGTACAGCGTATTGCTTATTTTTGGGCAGCTCCGTGATGTTTTTCCGGGCGCTAGCTACCCTAGGATTCTAAAAATGGGATAAATGATTTTATTCCATCATCTCTAAAATTTATGTTGCTGTGCAAAATTATCCTTTTCTAAAATTACTCTGTTTTAGCCTACTGCTTTTTACCCTGTCCTGCGATCGGGAGGACGATGACGTTCAGTCCGACCTCACCGATAGCTACATCCAGACCCAAAGTTTTCTGGGCTGTACTTCCTACACCTCCACGCCTTCCCCGCTCGATAACGGCTCGGCCATCGACGATTTTATAGCCATCGGCGACGACTGGTACATCGGCGACTACGACCGCCAACTGCTTTGGATAAATACCGAGACCAGAGATCGCCAAGTACTGCTCGACGATGTATCGGTCGGGGAGTTGACGGTGCGCTCGGGGAGGGTCTACGTCTGTAGCGACCGAGGCTTGTACGAAATCAGCAGCCCCGGCTCGTTGGTCAAACTGTCGGACATCGATTGCTTTGATACCGAGGTGATCGACGATCGGCTGTGGCTGGTCTCGAGCGGCAGCAACGACTTTCCCAATAACCAAATTTACGAGTACGACTTTGAGAATAACCGCTTGGTGACGGCGCAGGCCGATCTGGGGGTGAACATCAGACGTTTCAAAGTGCTTTCCACCGGCGAGATCTGGATCTTCCGTACGCAGGTTTCGGATACGGAGCTGGCTCGGGTGGTGGATGGTCAGGTTGTGGCTCGCTACGCCAATGGGGAAAGTCCACTGCCCGAAAACGTCTTTTCCTTTGATCAGGTTTGGCTGGCCGAGTACGACGGTAGCATCGTCGTGGTGGCGAAAAATGGGGCTACGGTACCCCTCGTCATGCGCTACGTCGATGGCAAATGGAAGGAGCTGATGGGGCCGGGAGTACGCAGTATGGAAGGGGCTTCGGAAAAGGAATTGGCCATCATTTTACCCTCCATCAAGGAAGTCTTCGTACGGGACAATTTCCTCTACGTGCTGACCAGCTTTGCGGGTTGCCGGGGCATTCACCGCTACGACCTGAGTGGGGAAGAAGCCCTGGGGGACGAAGACTTTGATGTATTTGAAGACCGCAATCTGCCCGACCAGTGTCTGGAAGGCTACTTCGAGCCGCAAAACGGCCGGGGACAAATCTATATTTACTCGCAGCAGCGAGTGACCTTTATCGACGGCTGCTGATGGCCTAGCGAGCGATCACCATCGGTACTACGGCCGGGTGGCCACCGCTGACCCGGTATTGCCAGTAGTAGAGCCCGGCGGGCAGGTGTTGGACGTTTCCCGCCCAGCTCCGCTGCCCCGCCTCCAAGGCCAGCCGCCGCCACAAGCGCCCCCGGGTATCGAACAATTGCAAGTCCACCGTGCCATCCCGCTGTCCCTTCCACACCAGATGGACCTCATCCGTCACGGGGTTGGGAAATACGTTGAGTTGGACCCCCCGTTCCGCCCCCGGAGCTACTACCGTACTCGTCAATAGCGGATCGAGTCGGGCGATAAAGAGATCATTGAGGCCATCCCCACTGATGCGCTGCTCATCCAATTGGGCATCGTCACCGAAATGGCCCGTTACCCATACCGTACCTTCGCCATCGACCACCAGCCGATTGCCCTCCACGTACTGGTCGCTCGTAGCCCGTCGCATCCAGTCCAGCTGGCCCAGAGTATCGAACACCGCCACGAAGGCGCTGAAGCGATCGGTAAAACCGGGGAGTTGACGGTTGTCGATCGTCAGGTCACCGTAGTAGTGGCCGGTAAAATAAAGGCGTCCATCGTGGACGAGGAGGTCGTGGGCGAGCTCATCCCCGCCGCCGCCGAAAGAATGGGCTTGGTAAGGCACGCCGTTGGGACGGTAGGCGATGAGGTAAAAGTTTTCGTTAAAGCCCTCGGTACGGATGTCGAGGGAATCGCTGAGGGTCATCACGCCGAGGTAACGGCCCGTGACGTAGGCATTGCCCGACGGATCGACGGCTAGGGCAAGGCAATTGTCCTGGTAGACGCCCCCCGCCTTGCGTCCCCACAGGGCCCGGCCCGAGGGGTCAAAGGCCGCCACGAAGACGTCGCGGTCCTGGGTATTGGTCT
This sequence comes from uncultured Saprospirales bacterium, assembly GCA_937899855.1. Taxonomy (GTDB): domain Bacteria; phylum Bacteroidota; class Bacteroidia; order Chitinophagales; family Saprospiraceae; genus CALLVY01. The sequence continues at coordinate 6,356 of CALCCH010000342.1, forward strand.
TGATGCTATCGTTGGCAAAAACGGCCCGTCCCTGAAAGTCGCCCGCCACCGTGATTTGCCCCGTGGGGCTGAGGGCGAGTACCTCCGGGCGGATTTCGCCCGCGTAGCCCGCCGTGCTGCCCCAGACCAACGTGCCCTGCGGATCAAATTTGAGCAGGAAGAGGTTTTGCAAACCCACGGCCTGGAAGGTGGTATCGGCAAAGGTGAGGGTATTGGCAAAGTAGCCGGTCAGGTAGAGGTTGCCCTCCGCATCGGTTTGGATATCGCTCAGGATTTTGAGGCCTTCCCCTTCGATGCTGCGGCCCCACTGGAGTTCGCCGGTGGGGGAATGTTTGAGCAGGTAAATGCCCCGCGAGTCGACGCCGAGGGGTAGGGTCAATTCGCCAAACTGGCCTTCGATCCAAAACTGGCCCCCCCAGACGATGTCGCCCGCCGGGTCGATCGCCAGGGCGCTCACTTGATCAAAATCGACGCTGCCCCCTTCAACTACCCAATCCACCGAGCCATTGGGGCGGTATTTGGCGAGAAAGACGTCGTCTTTGCCCTGACTTTGGAGGAGGTTGTCGCCAATTTCCAGCCGATCGCCAAAGCTGCCGCCGAGGTAGCGGTTGCCCGCAGCGTCGATCACCCAGTCGCCGACGCTCTCCTTGGCGGGGCTGCTGATGGCGGTGGCTTCGGTCCAGAATTGGGCTCGAATGGCTGGGGCCAGGAGGAGGCAGCCAGCCAAGAGGAGGCACCGCTTGGCCCCGGAGGACAGTCTTTGCCGGCGAACGGACGGTGGAAAAAGGGGGGAGCGTTTAGGTCTAAACCTAAAATTGACTAATTTTGGCATCACAACAATTTAAGTCGGCGATGATAAATCTACTTTCTTTTTCCTCTACAACGGTAATTCTCGGGCTAATGTTGGTCCTCCACCTGACTGCTTGTGGAGATGGTACCCCAAATGATCCCAGCGCGGATCCGGCGGCGGCGAGCACCACCAGCACCGAAGATCCCAAGACCCTGCTGGGACAATTGGATCAGGCCATCGAGCAGGAGCCTCTAAATGGTGATTTGTACTACCAAAGGGCCAAGCTCTACTACGACCGCGAATCCTTTGACGAGGCCATTGCCGATATGGCTCAGGCCATACAAATCGACTCCGTCAATGCGGATTTTCACCACTTACTGGCCGACATCTTCCTCGATTACTACAAGTCGCGGCAGGCCCTCATGACGATGGAACGGGCGGCCCGCCTCCATCCCGAGCGCATCCCCACTTTGCTCAAGCTCTCCGAATTTCAACACATCCTTCGTCAGCACGATGCGTCTTTTAAAACCCTCGACCAAATCCTCAAACTCGATCCACAAAATGCCGAGGCCTATTTTATGATGGGGCTCAACCTGCGTGAGATCGACAAGGAGAACCGCGCCATTGATGCTTTCCAAACCGCCGTCGAAATCGATCCCGACCTCAAGGATGCCTGGGTTTTGTTGGGGGATTTGTTCAGCAAGCAAGATAATCCGATCGCCCTGCGTTATTACGACAACGCAATCCTCCTCGATTCGACCAGTATTGATTATATTTATGCAAAGGCCAATTACCTGCACCAGCGGGGGGAACTGTCGGAAGCATCGGAGCTGTACCGCAAAATACTCCGGCTCGACCCGCAAAACGCCGATGCCTATTACAACATGGGTTTGGTGTACATGGAGCAGGACTCCCTCCAACGTGGGGCGGAGCACTTCGAACTGGCTACCCAGACCGATCCCCTGTTTGTCAAGGCCTATTTCTACCGGGGCCTAGCGGCTGAAGAAATGGGGGACCTGGCGGCTGCCAAGGGTTTTTACGAGCAGACGCTAAAGCTCCAGCCCGATTTTGAACGGGCCCGGGATGCCCTAGCCGCCCTCAAGTAGCGCCCCCATCTCGCACGATCTTTGGAGCGTAGGGGGTAAAAAAGAGATCAATGAGAGTACTATTTATCGCCGCCCTATTGTCAACCCTGGCCTGTCAATATCGTCCGACGGCCAGCACGACTGCGCTGGCGCGGGCTACGGCCACCGCCACCGCCACGAAGGCCCCCGCTCCCGTTGCCACGGCCTCCCCGGATAGCACCGAACCCCGCATCCGCTACGTCGTCGACACCGCTCGTCCACTCGACGATATCGATCGCCAATTTCCCTACGACATTCCCCTGACCAATAGTCGGGGAGAAGCCACCATCTCGAATCGCGTTCTGACCGCCAAGGGCAAACCGACGGTCCTGCTCTTTTGGCTCACCACCTGCTATCCCTGTAAATTGCAAATGCGGGAGATCAAAAAACACTACGCCAACTGGCGGAAGGAGGTGGATTTTGATTTCTACGCCATCTCGACCGATTTTCCGCAGCGCTATCCCCGCTTTCTGGAATTGGTAAAGGAAAACCAGTGGCCCTGGCCAGCGTATCACGATACCCACCGCGAATTTCGGAAGGTATTGCCCGGGGGGCTCAACGGGCTGCCCCAGGTCTTCGTCCTCAACGATGCGGGCGAAGTATTGTACCACCGTCGCAAATACCAAAGCGGAGACGAGTGGGCGCTCTTTGAGCGGCTCAAGGCGATTGCGGCGGCCCAGTAAAAGACAACTTGTATTCTATAACTAAGAAGTGATGCCCCCCTCAAGGACGTCATTTTCACCAAAACAAACGTAACTATGGCAATCATGAAAGTCATCGAAATCATGGCAAATTCCAAGAAAAGTTGGGAAGATGCGACCCGCAAAGCAGTGAAAAAAGCTTCCGCCTCCCTCAAGAACGTCCGCTCGGTCTATGTCCAGAGCCAAAGTGCGGTCGTAGATGGAGACGCCATCACCGAATACCGCGTCAACCTCAAGGTAACTTTTGAGGTCAAGTAAAGCCCCACCAAGCCACCCCGGGTCCGGTGATCCGGGGCGGGCTTTCCCCGTAGAAATCGCCAACCGAACGCGCATCTTTGCGCAAAAACCTCTAATTTAGCGCCTCTTTACAAACTTTTTTTCTGCCGAGTACGTAGCAGAAAAGGAAATTCAAATTGCTATAACCGCACACCAAGCAACCAATGAGTCAAATCAACATCACCTTTCCCGATGGGAAGGTCCGCCAATACGAAAATGGCGTTACCGCGATGGACATCGCCCGCTCCATCAGTGAGGGGCTGGCCCGTAACGTACTCTCCGCCAAAGTCAACGGGGAAGTGTGGGATTCCACGCGTCCCATCAAAAACGATGCTACGGTACAATTGCTCACCTGGCGCGACAAAGACGGCAAGGCCACCTTTTGGCATTCCTCGGCCCACCTGCTCGCCGAAGCCCTCGAAGCCCTTTACCCCGGCATCCAATTTGGGACCGGCCCCGCCACCGAAAACGGCTTCTACTACGATGTCGACCCCGGTGAGCACACCATCTCCTCCGATGATTTTAAGAAAATCGAGGACAAGATGATCGAGCTGGCGCGGCAGAAAAACCACTACGAACGCAAGGACATCACCCGCGATGCGGCCCTGGCGTACTTTCAAGAAAAAGGCGATGAATACAAGGTGGAGTTGATTGAAAAGCGCGGTGCGGACGAAGCCCTTACCCTCTACGAACAGGGCAACTTTGTGGACCTCTGTCGGGGGCCGCACCTGCCCGACACGGGTAAGATCAAGGCGGTCAAATTGATGAACGTCGGCGGGGCCTACTGGCAAGGTGATGAAAAACGCCAGCAAATGACCCGGGTCTACGGCGTAAGCTTTCCCCAACAAAAAGAACTCAAGCAGTACTTGCAGATGCGGGAGGAAGCCAAAAAGCGCGATCACCGCAAGCTGGGGGCCGAATTGGAGCTTTTTATGTTTTCCGAAACGGTTGGAGCTGGCTTGCCCATCTGGTTGCCCAAGGGGGCAGCCCTGCGGATGCGTTTGGAGGACTTCCTCAAGGCGGAACAACTCAAGCGGGGCTACCAATCCGTCATCACGCCGCACATTGGTAAAAAAGACCTTTACATCACCTCCGGTCACTGGGAAAAATACGGGGAGGACAGCTTTCGTCCCATCAATACCCCCAAGGAAGGGGAGGAGTTTTTGCTCAAGCCGATGAACTGCCCCCACCACTGCGAAATTTATGCCCACAAACCGCGTTCCTACCGCGAGCTGCCGGTCCGCTTTGCCGAATTCGGAACGGTGTACCGCTACGAGCAAAGTGGTGAACTACACGGATTGACCCGCGTACGTGGTTTTACCCAGGATGATGCCCACATCTTCTGTACCCCCGATCAACTCAAGGCAGAGTTTCTCGATGTACTGGACCTGACGATGTACGTCATCAAAAAATTGGGTTTCGACTCCTTTACCGCCCAGATTTCGCTCCGCGATCCCAACAATCGAGAAAAATACATTGGGACGGATGAGAATTGGGAAAAAGCCGAACGTGCCATCATCGAGGCGACCCAGGAGATCGGTCTGGAGACCATTACCGAGTTGGGAGAGGCGGCCTTCTACGGCCCCAAGCTCGACTTCATGATCAAGGATGCCCTGGGGCGTTCTTGGCAGCTGGGGACCATCCAGGTCGACTATACCCTGCCCGAGCGCTTCCAACTCGAATACATTGGCCCCGACAACCAGCCCCACCGCCCCGTCATGATCCACCAGGCTCCCATTGGCTCGCTGGATCAATTTATGGGAGTCTTGATCGAGCACTGTGCGGGTAAGTTTCCCCTCTGGCTGGCGCCCGATCAATTTGCCCTCCTGCCCATCAGCGATCGCTTCAACGATTACTGCCAACGGGTCAAAAATGAATTGGCGGCGCACGACATCCGCGGTTTTATCGACCTGCGCAACGAGACGATTGGTCGCAAGATCCGCGATACGGAATTGAAGAAGGTGCCCTTCCTCCTCATCGTGGGGGAAAAGGAGGTGGAGCAGGGAAAAGTGGCCGTCCGGGTACAGGGAGAAGGCGACAAAGGGGTGCAAACAATCGAAGCGTTTGTGGCGCATTTTAAGACCCTGTTGTAGCACCCTCCGGGGGCGCTTGCGCGACCTACCTCGATCAATACTGTCACAATTCCCCCCGTCGGCGAAGTCCAGCGGGGGGAATTTGCCGTATATTAGGCAAGCGAGTGTCTGCCGCAGCTACCCCACATCGGGTAATTTTGTAAATAAAAAAATAGAATACAATAATTTTATCTTTCAAGATACGGACAATTGCTAGCTCGATCCGAAATATTGCACGATATTTGTTAATATTTCATTAAAGGTCAGGCACTTAGCTTGGGATGTTAAACAGTTTGGCGTATTTTGTATTACTCTAGTAGATTGTGATCCCATTAAAAAACATCGGCTGATGAAGCAAGCTTTACTAACTTTTCTTTGTTGTTTTTTCCTGCTTGGCCTGGCCAATGCGCAGGTTGCCGGCCGCGATGCTACGGCGCTTGCCCATCACCAGCGGGAGGCACCGGCAAAGCTTTCTTTGTTTCCCAATCCGACTACCCATTACTTTCAGTTGAGCTCCAGCGACGAAGTGGCGCAAATCATCGTGTTCAACGTCGTGGGGCGGAAGATGAAGGATTTTCCCTACCTCGAAAACGACAAGTACTACGTCGATGAGTTGCCCAATGGCATGTACCTCGTACAGTTCGTCGGCCACAACGGCAAAATCCTTTCGACGCGTCGGTTGAGCAAGCGCTAGGCTGCCCCTCGGGCGCTACGGAATCCCTTGGTTGCGATTTGGCGATCAAGGGATTTTTGTTTCTACGATTTTGTATCTTTCCTTTTTACGCCCGCAAAACGCCTCGTGCGATGAAAAGATCCCCAACCGACTACCGACACCTTTACCTACCGCTTAGCTTATTTTTACTGTTACTGGCCTGCTCACCCGGCCGTCGGAGCCAAAAGACCCTGATCAACCCCACGCAAGTTGCTTCCAAACAGTTGCACGAATTGTTTGAGCAGGAACGGCAACTGTCGTCGGAGGGTACTTGGTTTCCCGACATTGCGCCCGCCGCCCAACGCATCCGCCTCACCGATTGGCGCATGCTCCAAAACCGCCTCGCCACCATCTCGCGGGAGGCACTCAGCCGCCAGGATAAGATCAGCTACGACATTTTCAATTTTATCCTGGAGGATCGGATCCAGCGACTCGAATTCAAAGATTACTTCCTCTCTTTTAATGCGGAAGGTGGGTTCTTTACCGAACTGACCTTTCGCCAACGGGCTTTTCGCTTTGACCACTTCAAATCTTACCAAGACTACCTCAGCATGTTGGAGGAGTTTAAGAACTATATGGAGCGCAACACCACACTCCTCCGCGAAGGGCTCGAACGGGGCATTACCCAACCCCGGCTCATCGCCGAAAAGTACCGCCCCCTCATCGAAGTTTTTCTCGATCCCGGTATCGAAAACAGTTTTCTCTACGAACCCCTCACCCGGATCCCTCCCCACATCACGGAAAACGGACGGGCCGAATTGCAGTACCGCGCCCGTGCCCTCATCCGCGATAGCATCCTGGTGGCCTACCGCAATTTTGACCGGTTTATGCAGGAGGAATACCTGCCCCAGTGTCGCCCGAGCCTGGGCATTACCGAGGTGCCCGGTGGCGAGGCCTACTATGCGCACCTGGTCCGGTATTTCACCACCCTCCCGGTGGGGCCGGACGAGATCTTCGCCATTGGGGAGCGTGAGGTGGTACGAATTGAAAAGGAAATGGAAAAGTTGATTGCCCGGACGGGCTTCTCGGGCAGCTTCGCCGATTTTCTACACTTTTTACGTACGGATTCCTCGTTTTACGCCCGCTCGCCGGAGGAATTGCTCATGCGGGCTGCCTACCTGTCCAAACGGATCGATGGCCTGCTGCCCAATTATTTTTACAAACTGCCCCGCCTGCCCTACGGCGTCCAAGCCGTTCCCGCCGACATTGCGCCCAACTATACGGGGGGACGGTATTCGCCCGGTTCGGTCCGGGCCCACCGTGCGGGCAATTACTGGATCAATACCTATAAGCTGGAGAGCCGGCCCCTCTACGTCCTACCCGCCCTCACTCTCCACGAGGCCGTACCGGGGCACCACCTGCAGATTGCCCTGGCCCAGGAGATGGAAGGCGTCCCCGACTTTCGACGCGAACTTTACCTCAGTAGCTACGGGGAGGGTTGGGCCCTGTACTGTGAGTGGTTGGGGATTGAAATGGGCATTTACCAAACGCCCTACGAACGCTTTGGCCAGCTGAGTTACGAAATGTGGCGGGCCTGCCGCCTGGTGGTAGATGTGGGCTTGCACGCCAAGGGCTGGACCCGCCAACGCGCCGTGGATTACCTGGCCCAGCGTACCGCCCTGTCGCTTCACGAAGTCAATACCGAGGTGGACCGCTACATCGGCTGGCCCGGACAGGCCTTGTCGTACAAAATGGGCGAGTTGAAAATTCGCGAACTGCGCGACCGGACCACGATCAAGGTGGGCAGTAATTTTGACCTCCGCGATTTTCACGACCTGCTACTGGAAAATGGTGCCGTTCCCTTGTTCGTTCTGGAGGAGATGGTGGAGGAGTACATCCAGAGCAATTTGCCTTGAGTGCTTGCTGGACCAAATGTTTTGCTACCTAATTGTAGGGCCAAGTAGGAGCACGAGGCGAGTGGAAATGCTGGCAGTGGTGCAGGGGGGGATGATTTTGGGAGGAGATAGAAATTCGCCCACTGGGTGGGCCCACCCTCTAGGCGTCGACGCTGACGACACCCTGTCTTGTCCTAAAATAGGTTGACCACAAAATGGTCAAAAATGCACCGAA
>CALCCH010000343.1 GCA_937899855.1 uncultured Saprospirales bacterium
CCGGTACTGGCGCAGGTCTTCGAGAAAAATATCGCCAAAAACGCTGTACTCCAGTCCTTCCGCACGCAGCTGCTGCCCCTTTTCCCGCATGATACGATCGTAGTCTTCCATGCTGGGCGTGGCCCCCAAAGCCACCGTTTCCAGCGGCAGGCCAATGGCTTGGGCCTGGGCTTCCAGAACCCGCCGGGGCAGCCCGTGCATCGTCACTCGGTCGTACTCCTTATTGACGGCCGTCAGCAATTTTTCCACCACCACTTCCCCAGCTTGCCGCAGCGTGTACAGCGCCAAACTGGCGTCTTTACCACTGCTCCAGTTGAGGTAAGCACGGGATTTAGGGTTGGGCATCGCTAGGTTTTTGGGTAAAGGAAAGCCGAAATCCCAATTGGAAGTGGATCCCGGGCATGGGGCGGCGCTCGACGATAAAATAGTCGACGTCCCAGAGATTGTTGAGGTTACAATAAGCTTGGGCCCGGTAGCGCCCCAGCTGAGTGCGGTACTGGAGCCGCAGTCGACCCACTTGGTAGCTGGGGAGGTCTTCGTTGACGGCGCGGGTGGGCCCCTGGTAGTGCTGGCCGTAGGTCAGCTCCCAGTCGCGCCAGCCCAGTGTCGCTTGGGCGAAGGCCTGGTGAATGGGATTGTAGATCAATTGCTGGCCCGCCTCGATGCGCGGCCGGTCCAGACTCACCTGATTGGTAGAACGAATGTGATCGTAGCCCAGGGCAATGCGACCGCGCCACGGACCCCGCTGGTGAGTCAGGGAAAAGCGGGGTTCGATTCCCCTACTCCACACCCGTGCGATGTTGTTGGCCGACCAGAAGCTTTGCCCCTCCAACTGGGCCCACAGGATCCAATTTTCGATATTCCGATTGAAGGCCGTAACGGAAAAGCGCCATTGCCAGCGCCGCTTTTCGACCGCGTAATCCATTCCCAATTCCTGACTCCAGCCCGACTCGGGCAACAAATCGGGATCGCCTCCCGGGCGCCAAAAACGGCTATTGAAAGTAGGAAGTCGGTAGTTGCGACTGACCTTCCCCCGTAGTTTCCACCCCTTGGCCAAACGGTACTCCACCCCCAAGGCCGGCACCGTAGGCACCCAGCGATCGGACACCATTTCCTGACGCAGGCTAAACTGCCCCCGCCAACGCTTGCTTTCGTAGCGCCAAGAAGCAAAAAGGGCCATTTTGTATTCCGACGGAACCTCCTCCCCGTAACCCCCCGACCAAGCCTCGGTACGGCTGTGGGTATTGCCAAGCAGCAAACGATGCCGCCCCCAATTCCACTGCCCCGTCGCCTCCGCCAGATAAGTCCGAAACCGACTGAGCGATTCGATCGACATAAAGTCGTCGTTGAAATCCAGGTGCTCTTCAAAATAGGCCGCCTTGATCCGCCACATTCCCCGACGGGTGATCTGCCGGTAGTCGAGCATCAGCCGGGTGGCACGATCCTCCTGCCGAGCCTCACTGCGGGTTTGCACATTGGTGGGGGGAATATCCCGATCGGATTGCTGCCACCAAAGGTGGGCCGCCAGGCGGCCGTTTTTACTCACCCGCCAGTAGACGTCCTGTAGGAGGTATTGCTGATCCAGATGGGCGTTGGTCTGCTGGCGCTCGGGTAGGTTCTCCGCGACGAAATAGAAAAAATCATTGCGGGCCTCCCGGTGTAAGAACCGCGTCTGACTTTGCAGTTTGGCTCCCCCCAAGCCCAGGGCCACCTCCTGCTGAAAATGTCCAAAACTGCCCGCTTCACTACCCACCTGCGCCCACCATCCCGGTGCCACCGGCGCCTCCTGACTCAAATTGAGCACCCCTCCGATGGCTCCACTGCCCCACAGCGCAGCGTTGCCCCCCCGCGTCAACGAAACGGAGGATAAGCCCGCCAGTGGCAGCAAGGACAGGTCCAACTGCCCCAGCATCGGACTCTGAATCGGCAGGCCATTCCAGGTAATCAAGGTATGCTCGGCACTGCCCCCCCGAATCGAGGAAGTGGCCAGGCTGCCCAGGCCGTAGCTTTTGACGTAAATGCCCGCTTCGTTGGCCAGTAGCTCCGCCAAATTGCTCGACGATAGCTTGGCCAGCTCCCGACTGGTCCACTCCCCATAGCTACTCCCTACGGTTTGGCTGCGGATACGTTGTGCCGTAATCTCGGCGGCGGGCAGCGGTAAGATACTGTCTACGACCACTTGCCCCCGGAGGGAATCGCCGGGATGCACCAGTAAAAGAAAGAGGGTCAAATACCCAAAAATAGATTGCATTGGATCCACGTTGCGCCATTTTTTTGGTTCAGTAGAACACATCGGGCAACTTGGTAAATACGAAGGAGCAGCCTTGGTCCGGGAATCAGGACCAGGAAGTTCGATCGGATCGTTGCCTTTGATGCGAAAGCAAGTTCCGGGTCCTGAGGAAAGGTAATCTGGCTTATGGCACGGGGCCACTTACAGTTGCGCAACAGCTCGTGATTTTCACACGATTCCCCTTTGTTTACTCCGAGTTGGGAGTACCCTAGGACCACCGTGGGTAAAGATAAGGCATTATTCTTGGAATCGGCAGGCACGCAAACGATGATTGTCGAAGCAGGCCACCACCAGACACTGGCGTTCGGGAATCCAGGTGAGGTCCGCCGCTTGGATGCCCTCGGCGCGGGTATCCAGCAGCTGGTGAACCTGACCATCGGGCGCTACCCAATGAACCATCCCCCCCCAACTGGAGACCCAAAAACTACCGTCCGTCAGCGCCTCCAAACCATCCGCCTGTGGCAGGCCAGCCGCAATCGCGATCAGCTCTCCGGTTTGCGGATTCCAACTTTGCAGCCGCTGGGGCGTCCACTGGGCCACGTACAACTGAGATTGGTGAAAGTACAGCCCATTCGGCGTCCGAATGCTATCCAGGGCCGTCTCCACCACGCCCTCGTAACAACTGAAAATCCGATCGCCCGCCGTATCCGAACAGTACAGCTTCCCTTGGGGATCGGCAGTGATGTCATTGAGGGCTTTGGCCTCGGGAAGGGGGATGGTTTCCAACAAAGTGCCACTGGCCAAATCGATGCGGTGTACCCGATCAATATCGGTGGTAAACAACTGGCCGCGGTGGGTGCAGAGGCCCGTGGGCGCATCGAGCCCAGCCAACCATTCCGCCTCCAGAATATCTCCATCCAGGCTGACTTTGGCGATCGAGCCCCGACCGTCCTTCGCCATGAAGTGGCCATCAATATTGGCCGTGTACAGGGCCTGAGTGATGGCGTCGTAGTGAACGGACTCGACGGTTCGCAGCAGGGTATCGGTCTCCCAGAGTAGTGTCAGCTGGGGGGGCTGAGAAGGGTCTACGATCGTTTTGGTAGTCGCTTCCGACGGAGCCGCTCGGCCGTTTGGGCTAGGCTTGTTGGATGGAGAAGTACAGGTACCCAGCACGAAAAGGAGCGTCAGGGATAGCCCCAAAACGGGGAGATAAGGAAAAAAGCGCGGCATGATTTACTGATTTTAGGACTTGAATAAAGGGACAATTTGCCCAAAATCAGGAGCGCCGAGGTCGCAAAAGGATTTCTAGGAGTCCTCAAAGGTATTTTGGGAGGATTTTCGGAAAGCGGAGGGCGTTTGTCCCGTCATTTTTTTAAACGTAGCGTAAAAGGCGGACTTGGAGCTAAAACCGACTTCGTAGGCCACGGCCTCTACGGTGAGGGCAGCCTTGCTGCGCAACAGCCGCTTGGCCGCCTCGATCCGGTAGCCATTGACAAAGCTGCTAAAATTTTTTCCCGCGCTTTCGTTGACCAACTGGGACAAGCGGTTGTTACTCAACTTCATCTGGCGGGCCAAATTTTCCAATTGGAGCTCCCCGTCGCGGTAGAGTTTTTCTTCCTCCATCAGTCGATGCAATTGAGACAATAAAACCCGGGCCTCCTCGGCAGGCATGGGACTCGCCGCGTATTTGACCCCGGGTTGCAACAGGGAGCGCCAGTGCTCCCGACCCCAAAAACCGCCCAGGGCGAGCAGGTAAAAAATAAGCGAGGTGAGCACGGGACCGAGGATGTAAGACGTGTAGAGCGAAAGGACAAAACAGGCGCAAATCGCTACACTGGGCAGAAATACCAGTACCGCCCGCCACTGCCAGGGCTGCCAGGGCGTCTCACTCCGCCACCGCTGCCAAAAGCTGGGCCAGAGGAGGTAGGCCGTGGCCAGTAGATAAATCGTCAAATGGGTGTGAATCAGGTAGCGCAAATGGAAATCCCAGCTTGAAAAGTGCGCGGCAAAGGGATAAAAAATCGCCAGTAAAATCACGATCAGCAGGGCCACTCCCAAGGGCGCCCAGGCCGGGGGGGGCAGGCCCCCCCTCCGCTCCGGCAAAAGCCCCATAACGTATTTCCACAGTGCGGGGCCGATCAAAAAATTGGCACTGAGGCCCAATTGGATCCAATGGGGAGCAAGCCGAGGCTCAAAAAAGTAAACGCAAGATACGCCCACTCGCAAGCAGAAAAGCAGCAACACAGTCAGGAGTAAGTAGTCCGTCGGTTTTTTCTTTTCCGACGCCACCAAGAGGTAAGCCCACAGCAGCAAGCCGTGAAAGACCCCCAGGGCACTGAAGAAAAAAAGGAGCTGATTACTGAGCATACTTCCCAATTTAAGGTACCACTTCCCCACCCGACCAATCCGTCGCCGTCCGAAGAAAACGGACCCGCCGGTGTTGCTCGCGGCTCAACTGGAGCACGTCCACCTCCACCGCCCGAATCTGGAGCGCCACAAAGTGCAGGTCCTCCCCGTAGCGCAGCCCTTCTACGGGTAAGGGACTGCCCGGGGGCAGTTCGGTCTGATAGTCCGTGATGGAGGGCGACTGAACGACCTGTTGGCGCCAGTGTTCGTAACGGTCGTGTCCCGCCTCGATGAGTTCGGCTTGGGCCCGCCAGCGGACTTGTAATTTTTTACGCGGGTGATAAAAAAGCACCGATACGCGGGCGTCCTCCCGAATTTGCGCCACTTTGGGGGTACGCGTATCGGTGAAGACGGTGAGGCTCCAGTCGGGTCGAAACTGGCGTTGGACCACGGTGCGCAGCTCGGGGTATTCCCCGTGGGTGGCCAACCAAAAGAAACGGAAGGGATGCCGGCGATCGGCATTGCTGCGCAGTAATTCGGCTTTGGCCTGTTCTAATAATTCGAGGGCGAGGGTACTCATAAGGGTTCGAGTTGATAAAAGACCTGGGCATTGCAAGCGGCGCTCAAACGGGGAAAGGGCGAGAAGTGACGCGCGACGATTCGAAAGTAGCGGCTAAAAATGGCTTCCAGGTGGCGGTGATTGAATCCAATGTGGCTCGGAATAAAGCCTTCTACCGCGCGCAGCTCCGGCAGTGCTCGTCCCCAGAGGCACTTCCAGGTGTTGGCCCAATTGTGCCAGTGGTCGGGATGGAGGTGGAGCCGGCGCAGGTTTTTGACGAGGGAGGGCAGCCCGGTTTCGATGGGTACGGAGACCAGGAGTCGCCCCCGGGGTCGCAGGAGGCTTTTCATCTCCCCCAGCATGCGTTCCTGATTGGCCGGTCCGAAATGTTCGAGTACTTCCAAACAGAGCATAAAGTCGTAAGTGCCGGGGTGCAGATCGCGAAAGTGGGTGCAAAACCGGATGGCGGGATGCGGATCGGGCACCAGCAGGGGGTCGTAGCCGGTCAGTTGGCCACCCCGGCCGGCAGCGTGGAGCCTTTGCAGCATCTGGCCGTCGCCACAGCCGTAATCCAGGAGCCGTTCGATCCCGGAGGCGGGCACCAAATCCAGCGCGCGCATCAGGCGAGAGCGATGCGAAAAACGCGCCAGGGGGTTTTTGCTGTTGTAGGTGTAAGCCGAATAGTCGTAATTGCTCATGCTACCTGGGTTCTACCAATCGGATGCCGCGTGCCGGGGAATCAGTCCCCGAGATAATCACCGGCGGGGACGATTTTATAATGCGGGTTGTTCTCCAGCAAGTCCTGCAAGACCCCAACGTGGGTTTGCCCGATGATGACCACGATCCGTCGGGCCCCCGTCTCCATTTGAGAGCGGAGTAGGTTGCTGTAGATTTTTAAATTGCGCTCGTAAAACAGGGCGATGAATTCCGCCCCGATGTATTCCGTATCGATCTGATCGCGATCCAGCCCGTCGTAATTGCGAAAACTACCGGCCGTGACGTAAGCCGGCGTATTGTAGAACAGCCGGTGAGAGCGGGCTACGTTTTCCGGTAGGTTGAGCGTACGGAGGAAGTCTCGGATACTGTGCTGGCCTTGTAAAAGTTCTTGGGTGACCTGCCGACCGTAATCTTGAAAGTCCACCAGGTCCTGGCGGAAGCGCTCGTAACCCTCCCCCGCAGCGAGCAGGCCCTGGGAATGGCTTTCGTAGTGATCGATGCCCACCACCCCGGCCAGTTGGAGCTGGCGGGCCAAGGGAAAACCAATTTGGTACACCTCACTCAAGCCATCGGAAAGATCCCGCGGATCAAACGCCGCGAGTCGGTAGAGGCTGTCCAGTCGAGCTTGCTGCCCCCGCTCCCGTTCGATAAAGACTTGGTCGGCTTGAAAACCCACCAGTTGGCGAACGACTTCGGCGAATTCGGCCTGCCGCTGGGGTCGCAGGAAATCGCGCGTGGAGGAGTCGCTGCGGTGAAACTGGTTGAAGTGAAGGGTGCCCAGCAAGAGGACTTCGACGGGCGCCGTCTCCGAGGTGGCGAGGGAGTCCTGTGCGCTCAATCCATTCCTACCTCCGAGTACGAAGAGTAGGGAAAGGAAAAATGCTATTGTTCTTTTCATGTAGAATCAGTAGTTGTTTTGTCTAAGGGTATCCGAAGCCTAAATTGGAAAACCACTTTGACCGCTTTTGCTTCAACTCCACGGTCATTTCCCCACATCCGGGATCGCCATACTCATTTCGTACTGATCGATCACCGACGTACAACCCGCCCTCTTCAAAGCCGCCAGTACCTGGGGCCGACGATCGTCGACGTTGGCGGTCACGCCCCCCGGGTACTGCTGGGCGATGGCAGCAAGCAGCGCTTCCCAGCGCCCTTCCCAGGCTTCAAACTGTACCAACAGACAACGCTCCTCTCGGGCCTTGGCCAAAAAGTAACCCAGGGGCTGCCCGCTCTGATCCCAAACCCGAAAACTACTCACCTCCTCCCCCAGTTGATCGACGGCAGCGTTGGTATTGTCCCAGGCACAATAACGCTCCAGTGCGGCATTCTGCGCGCGAACCCAAGCAAAATCGGTCGCTTCCACTCGCCCTTTCCACTCGGATCGACGGAGGGCCCCTTTCCACAGACACAAACCCCGATCGATCGAAAAACCAATCCGTTGATAAACCGCGATGGCTCGGGTATTTTCCTGAATCACTTCCAACTGGCAGTGGGTGATGCCCGCCGCCCGGAAGTGGGAGAAGGCGCGTTCGTACAATTGATCCACCAGGGCGCGACCGCGGTAGTCCGGGTATACGCCCGTACCCGTGTTGAAAGCAATCCGCTGCCCACCGCGCTCATCAACTCCATTGATGATAAAACTCACCAAACGGTCCGCCACAAAATGCCCGTAGGAGAGGTCCCAGCGGACGCGACTGAGGCGAAAGCGTTTTTCCCAATAGGAAATTTCGGTGGGAAATTTGACAAAATAATCGGCAAAAGCCACGAGCAGGGCCTCGACGACGTCCGCCAAAGGGGTCTGCTCCAGAGAACGGATTTTCATGCCGCAAGTTATCATTTTGGGGCGACTCTCCCAACCCTTTTTAAGCCCTACCGCATCGGCCCCAATCCTGCGTACGACCGGAACGGCCGAGCGTCGGGCCGGATCCCCTCAATCAAAAGCCCGCAGGAGCTTACCGAGGTACTGGGCGCTGGTTTCACGCTGGTAGATGCCGAGGGAAAGGAAGGCTTTATCCAGCAAATTGATATCGAAAATGGCGTAATCGAAGTGGTGGCTGAGCCCGCTGGTCCGCCGCGTCCGGCGGAGCACCAGCATTTCGTACTCCGAATTGGAGATGTTGTTGCGCCCCCCCGTATTGATGTACTGACGCATGCGACGTTCGGTATCCTGCAGCCCCACACTCAGGATTTGCAGGTGTCGGGTGGCCTCGGCCAGGATTTTGCGTTGGAGGTTGAGCCCCTCAATGGCCTGGGCCTTTTCAAAACGCACCTGCCGATCGGTTTTTTCGATGGAGTAGTAATCCTCGTCGATGTGGCGATTGAAGTACTGAATGGCGTGGAGGTGGAGCTGGGCCAGGGCGCGCATGGGGACGATAATTTGTTCAAATTTTTCCTGTAGCGATTGGTAGTAGCGCCGCTCGCCGGAGAGGCTCTTTTGGTCGTGCCGATCGGGAACGTCGAGGAAGAGGCTGACGATGCGATTGCCCACCTCGTGGGCCGGTGCCTTGGTCTGGGTCAACAACTGGGAGAAGGGCTCGGCCAGGTCGTTGAACTTTTCGATGCTGGTCAGGATATCGTCGAGGGCTTCGGGCGCTCCTTCGGTAAAGCGGTCGTCCGCCTCCAAGGTCCAGTCCTCCTCAGTGGGTTCGGGAGTCTGCGGCTCCGCTTCTTCGGAAGGATCGGAGGGACGATCGGGGTCAAACAAATCTTCGTACGGGTTGGGCATGGCACTCAAATGATGGTAACGAATTAGGGCAATAACACGGGATCAGCCCCGAGGCTGAAAATCGGCGATGGGACTGGATACATCCAGCAGTACGCCGTTGGGATCGCGCAGCAGCATGCGGCGCTGACCGTAGGGCGTATCCGCCGGCGCTTGTTCGATGGGGTACTGGTGCTGCTGAGCCCGTTCAAAGCAAAGCTCCACATCGTCGACCACCAGGGTGAGGTAAAAACCAGTAGCTGCCCCCCGAGCGGCGGCGGGCACAAAATCGCTATCGCGGGCAATCAAGCCCAATTCCAACGCAGCATCCGGCGATTGAAGCTGTACGAACCAATCGCTGTCGTAGGCAATTTCGAAGGCAAAGAGCCGGGTGTAGAAGGCCTTGGAAGCCGCCAGATCGTCGGTGCAGAGGTTGGGCAAAAGGCGCTGGAGGTGTTGCATGCTAAAACGGACTTTTTCGCAATATACGGCATTGCGTCCAACTATGCCGAAACCGGTGCCAATCAGGATCCGCCGAAGAGCAGCAGGGGTTCCGCGGGCTCCCGCCCCAGTTGGACCAGGGCCAGTCGGCGGAGTCCAAGCCGAAGCAGCAAGTCTTGGGAGCGTTGGTTGACCTCGGTGGTGATGCCCAGTACGACAGGAATGGCCCAGTGGTGGCGAGCCAGGTGGAGGGTCGCCCGGGCGGCTTCGGTGGTGTAGCCCCGGCTTTCGTATTCCGGTAGGATGGCAAAACCCAGATCGGGAAATTCCAGGTGGGCGCGTTTGACCAATCCACAGATGCCCAGCGACTGGCCATCGTTCTGGCGTTCGACGAGGTAGAGGCCGTAGCCGTGGTCGCGGTAGGACTTTTGCAAAGTGTTTTCGACGTAGGCCGCGGCGGCTTTGAGATCCCTCACCTGGCGGTCGCCAATGTGTTTGAGCCAGCCCGGAGAATTGAGCAGGGCCAAAATAAAGGGGGCATCCGCGGGGTGGACTTCGCGTAGCCGCAGGCGATCGGTGGTGTAGGGAATCATGGCAAAGGGGATTTTTTGGAGCGCGTGAGGGAAAGATGCGATTGGATCACCAAAGGAGGATTTACCCACCGTATTTACGACGCAAGAACTGATGATAAGCCTCCCGGTCCGGTAGCTCATCCCGGAGTAGGGCGACGGCGAGGGAATCGAGCAGGTGGACCAGCAGACGGGCCTCTTCGGCGGGTTGGGGATAGGCCAGTTGTTCGAAAGCTTGGGTCAGCCGTTGGTACAGGGGATTGTTGAGGACCGCGGGACGGGCGTTTTTTTGCCACTTCAACTTGTACTGTAAGCGCCAGTAATCATACTCCTCCGGTTCAAGCCCAAAGGGCAAGGCGATCGTAGCGAGAATACAGCGGCGGGCATCCGGCTCACCCAAGATGGGTTCGACCAATTGCACCATCCTCTGGTTCATTCCTTGCATCAGCGCGTCCAGCAAACCTTTTTTGTTAGTGAAGTGTCGAAAGATCAATCCTTCGGACACGCCCGCCCGTCTAGCAATCCGGCTGGTCGAGCTGGCATCGTAGCCTTCCTGGGCAAACAACTCCAGAGCTGCTCTCAATATTTTTTCCTGTTTTTCGGTCATACCACGCTGTGTCCGCTAAAATTATTACTTCTCCCCTAGTTTGACAAACATCGGCCGCGATTTTAGCTTCCGACACCCAGGACTTTGAACACTTCCAGCCAAGAATCGCGGGCCAGTACGGTGTAGAAGAAAAAGGCGCCCAGCCAACCGTGAAAAATACCGAGGACCAGCAGATTGGTACCCCGTAGGTAAAGGCTGGTGTATACCAGGGCCATGAGGAAGGTTCCTAGGATGAGGAGTCCGTGGGGGTAGTGGATGATCCCGAAGAGGCTGGCGGTGAGGAAGACGACGGCAGTGCGGGGCAAGGGAGTGACGTCCAGGTTCTTGGCCACCAAGGCAATGGTCAAAAATTGCTGAATGATTCCCCACAGCGGATACAGCAGGAGAGTTGGGAGAATGTGCCAACTGAGGATATTGGTCCCCCGGTAGGCGCCGATGGCGTAGAAGAGGGCGAAGCAAAGCAAAAGCAGGGGAAAAAGCCGCCGAAAGCTTTGGGCAAAGCCCGCCCGCGTGAGCCCCCACTGGCGCAGCACCGCGGGAGGTTGTCGGTATCGGTAGCCAATGTAGCCGAGCCAGGCCGTACAGGCGCTGCCGATGTAGAGCAGTCGCCAATCGAGCCAGTCCATCAGTACGAATTTACCCAGTGCCGTCAGCAAAACGGCCAACAATTCTCCACGGGACCAAGTCGCGGTGGTCGGCGCGGTGAGTGGGCGTGTCGTTTGGGAGCTCGGTGGTTGCTGCGGGGGGGTACTACCGGTCTGCTTCACGATTTTTGGTTTTGGGTGCCGAAGGATAGAGGAGGGCCTCCAGAATCATCTGAAAGATAAATTCCACCAAACTTGCGAGTAATTCCAACATGGCATCGGGCATTCGGGTTAGGCGCAAACTTACGTAGCTCCGGTAAAATAGGCAGGGAACACCGCTTGGTGGTACTTCTTCGTCGAAGGAGGGTCAAATTTCGACGGGCCGGTGGGGAGTGGGGGGAAAAGAGAAAGCAGGAGTGGATTTTATCGTTCAAAAGTAGCCACGGATGCCCCCAAATATCCTTGGGGCTACAAAAACAGGTGGAAAGCCACTAGGAAAAGCGCCCCCCAGCACCTAATTTTGTAAATCTTACGAACGACAAACCGCACAGCATGAAGCAATTGTTACCCCTTTTCCTGGCCCTCCTCTGCGGATTCCGCTCCCTCCCGGCCCAGAGCAACCTGCCCGATGGCTACCTGAGTACGGACTACGAATTTGTAGACATCGAGGGCAACTGGCACTCCCTCTACCAGTACCTCGATCAAGGCAAGGCCATCATCATCGACTTTTCGGCCTTTACCTGTAGTGTCTGCTGGAATTATCACACCAGCGGGGCGATGCAATCCATTTACGAAACCCACGGCCCCGACGGAACGGACGAAGTCATGGTGTTCATGTTTCAGGCGGGCCCCAATTACTACCCCCCTAAGCAAAGCATCCTCGACGGCCTCAAGGGCACCTCTCAAGTCTCCTCGGGCGATTGGGTCAGCACCAGCCCCTACCCCATCATCATCAGCAGCTTGGGGTCGGATTCCCGCATTGCCGGTACCCCCAGCGTCGAGACGATTTGCCCCAACCGGGTCACCCGCTTTTCCCGGACCATTTCGGCCACCGAACACTACCGCTTTATCCAGGAAAACTGCGAAGCACCCGCCGCCGACTTTGACGTGGCCCTGATCGAAGTCAACGGCGAGGTACAAAGCTGTAGCGGCGGCGAATACATCCCCCAGGTCAAAATCCAGAATCGTGGCTCCAGTGCGGAAGCCTTTACCGAAGCCACCATCCGGAGCTACCTCAACGACAATTTGGTCAATACCGATCGCTGGACGGGTTCGCTCAACACCTTTGGCTTTACCGGCGTCACCCTCTCTCCCGTCCCCAGCCCCAGCGTGGGGGAAGCCTTTGACCTGCGCGTCGAATTGGACTGGGCGGCCGATCAGGTAAGCGACAACAATAGCATCAGCACCGAAATTGCCTTACCAGAACCCATCGAAGGGCCCTTTCGCGTCGAAGTCATAAACACCAACGACAGTACCCACTACTGGTACGAAATCCTGGATGCCCAAGGGGAAGTTGTCCGCCGCCGGACTAGCCTCGACGATTTTCTCCACACCGACTCCCAAATCTACTTAGATGAGTTTGAACTCCCCACGGGCTGTTATCAGCTCCGTCTGTTTTGCGAATCGGAGCGCTTTGGATCATTTTTCCGATTTTTTGATCGCCAACGCAATCTGCTGACCGAAAATCCCCGCTATCGCCGCACCTGGACCTACGAGGAGGGCGTCCGCTACACCGCTTTTGAAGTCCTCAACAATACCCCAACCGCTACCCAGCAACCCAGTACCGCCATTGCCCTCGGAGTAGCGCCCAACCCCGCCCGAGAACAACTCACGTTGGACTACACCTGGGAACGCAGCCAGGACATCCACGTCCATTTGGTCGACATCCAGGGGCAGCGCTGGCCCCTGGGAACGGAAAGCGTGGCGGTGGGGCGGCAAAGCCACCACTTCGCACTGCCCAGCCTCGCACCGGGGCTGTATTTCCTAGAAATTCGGGGCGAAAGTGGCCAGTACTGGCACAAGCTTTTGATTCAGTAGGGTATTGCAGAATCCAGTGATGGAAAGTGGGTAGGTCAAAGCGACCAGACGGGTTCCTCGCGCAGGACATCGCGGTGAATTTGTCCCGGCAGCAGGCGATAAACCGGGCAGGTCACCCGAAATTCCCGTCCGTAACGTCGAATGGTGGTATCGATTTCCTCCGCCGAATAGCGGGAAGAGAAATGGCTGAGCACCAGTTGGTCGATCTTTATTTCCGCCGCCATTCGCAAGACTTCCTCCAAACTGCTGTGGCGATTGTTGCGAGCCCGGTCCTGATCCTCCTTACGGACAAAGGTCGCCTCGTGAATCAGGAGTTTTGCCCCATCCCAGCGCCCGTAATCCTCCACCGGGGTGTCCCCCGAATAGCCCACCATTAAGGTCGCGACTTCTTCCGACACCGCCGCTCGTCCCCGCTGCGCAATCAAGTCCTTGATTTCGGAACCGGGCAAGTCCAAGTATTCCCGCCGGAGTTTCCATTTTTTGTGCCACACCCGATAACTCAGACTCTTGGCCCATTCGACGGGGGCCGTGATGTGGTCATTACGCAGGGCATCGACCGTAATGCGATCGCGAATGGGCAGCGCATCGCCCGAACGGATGCCCCGCCAAGCCTCGCCCCGGATGTGGGGATCAAAGCGCTGGCTAAAAGCCTCCAACGCGGGAAAGGAACCACTATCGGCGGGATAGTGAATGAGGGGCCCGTCGGCTCGACCGTTGAGCTGTTGGAACTGCAACAAGCCCGCGAGGTGGTCGCGGTCGGCGTGGGATACAAAAACGTATTTGACCTTGCGGGCCTTTTGCAACAAACCGGCGCTCAGTCCATCCCCCGCGTCGAAGAGTAGGCCCAGCTCCTCGATAAATATCCAGGTGGAAAAAAGAGCGGTGGAATAAGCGGTCAGGTGAAATTCGGAGACTTGCATACTGGGTAGCTTGGTGGTATTTACCCAGGGGAAACAGCCCAAGGTCCCGAGAAGTTCCGGGGGCTTGGTTCAGGCCTTGCGCGCCGAGATCACCGCATAGAACCAGTGCCCAGCCCGGAGGGCTTCGTACTGGACGATGGAGGCGTACATATTAGCGTGCTGGACCCGAGAGCGCAAGCGAAGGGCCAGTAAGATTTTGCTCAACCACAACCAATTGCTGGAATTGCGGTGAAGGTTGCGGAGCGATACTTGGGTATTGGCGGTGACGTCCTCGATGGCCACGTCGGTAAAGCCCGCCTTACGGGCGTGGTCCAGGTGCTCGTCACGGGTGTCGATGTCGGTGATGGCCCAGAGGTGGAGCCAGGCGCGCAGTTGTTGTTCGCCGGGTTCGCTC
>CALCCH010000344.1 GCA_937899855.1 uncultured Saprospirales bacterium
CGACAGGCCGTGTTGGATCGCAAAGTCGATGGCCTGATAGTAGCACACCTCAAAGTGGAGGAAGGGGTGCTCCTCCACGCAGCCCCAATAGCGGCAGAAGCGGGTGTCGGAGCCGATCATATTGAGGGCGCCCGCCCCCCGCTCGCCGCTTGCTTCCCGGGAGTGGGAAGGGGGTGCTTGGGGTGGAGGAATTGTACGACTTTCTGGAGAACGTCTTCGGAGCGTAGGATGCGGAAGTGGCCGGTGCCTTCTACCTCGATCATTTCGCACTGGGGCCACTGTTGGTGGATGTTGCGGGAGTACTGGATGGGGATGACGCGGTCGGCTTTGTCGTGAATGAGGAGGGCTTTGGCAACTTGGATTTTACCTACAAAATCGCTGACGTTGAGGGTGCTGATGTCCATTTGGATTTCGGCCTCCAGCTGCTGGACCAAGCGCGCCTTGACCACTTCGCTGATGCCCACCTGCCGAGCAACGTCATCGATCCGGTCGGTGAAGCGATCCGGGCTAGTGAGCAGGGCGTAACGGTCGATTTGCAAATCGAGGTTGGCGTAGAGCGCGTAGGTCGTCGCTACTCCTCCAAAGGAATGACTCACCAATTGGTCGACTTCCCAGTGACGGATGAGCACGCCCACCAGTTCGGCAAATTCAAAGAGGCTGGTTTCGCCCTTGCTGCTAAATCCGTGGGAAGGGCCGTCGAAGGCGTAAACGGAGAAGTCCTCCAGGGGAAGTTGGCGAACGAGGTCGGAGAAATTACCGGCCTGTCCCTCCCAGCCGTGGATCAGCAGCAGCCGGCGGGGTCCATCCCCCCAGCGGTAGGTTTTAATTCGGTAATCTTTAAAAATGAGGGTTTCTTGCTGGGCCTCCCCGAGTACGGTCAGCTCGCGTTCCCGAAGCTTACGCACCTGGGGGCTGGTGAGCTGGCGGTAAGCCATTTTGGTCATCCAAGTGGGAAAAATACGGGAAAGGATTCCTACGATTGCCTTGTTCATGGTGCCGTGCTTTGGAGTGTTGGAAAAGGAGGTCAGTCGATGTTGATGCCCTTGAGCACCAACTTGCGCCATTCGGGATGTCGTTTGATGTAGCCCGCCACAAAGGGGCAGAGCGGTATGAGGGTCAGGTCCTGACGCTCGATGTCGGCCAGTACCTGGCGAACCAACGCCGACGCGATCCCGCGTCCTTTCAAGGCAACGGGAACTTCGGTGTGGGTCAGGAAAATCTTTTTGCCCGCGCGGATGTACTCCACAATCGGCACCTGGCCGTCGACGTGGAATTCGTAGCGCTTTTCGGCCACATTGTCAATTAATTCGTAAGTGGGGGATTCCATGTGATAATCGTTTTACCTTTTGATGTAAGTTAAACACGGATAAACGGAATCGGTTGGCCAGTCCGGCCAATAATCGAAGCTCGGGCGATGGACCTCAGGGTTGATAGAAAAATGTACGACGCTGCGGCATCCCCCCCAGATTTCTCATCCGAAGATGATACAGGCCAGCGGGCAGATGCGCCAGCGAGAAAGAGGATGTGCCCCCCTCGCTTCGCCACTCCCCACACAATCGGCCGTAGGCATCGTACAAAGCAAGCTCGCGGTGCGCCACCTCCGCTCCCGGCCACCGCAGTTGCAGTTGGTTCCCCTCTAGCCAGTGGATCCCCTCCCCCGCCCCCTCCACCGCCACCGTGCCGGTGGGCGTCCGATCGTAGTCGTAACGCGGCCAGTCGATGCCACCGGGCTGGAGCAACTCGCCCGAAAAGTCAAAAAAAGTAGCATTTTCAAAATGTGAGCCCCGCCCCCAGGGTGTCCGACAGTCCGTCGACAACCAGGCGGGTTCCCAATAAAACAGTCCACTTCCTCCCTCCCGCAGCAGCATTTGGCTCAGTTCGATCAACCAATCCCGCTGGGTCTCAGGACTTGCCGGTGTAAAATCGGGGTGGGTACCTTGGATGATGTTATTGGCCTCGTCCTGCCAGGCGGCGGTCCAGGGATAGGCGGTTTCGAGTAGGAGGACCCGCTGCGCAGGATGGGCCTGGCGCAGGCGACGAACGACTTGTCCCAATTCCCTCGGCCCATCGGGTTGGTGCCAGGTCCAGTAGTAGGAGATGCCGATAAAATCGTAGTCTACGATCCCATTTTCAGCAAAGCCCGCCACCAACCATTCCACCTCAGCCGGACCCGCAAAGTGTAAAATGGTGCCGACCTCGGTTTGCCATTGACTTTCAAAATCAGCGACGGCCTGGATGGCGGCGCGAAACAATTGGGCATTGCGCGACCAATCCAGGGTCCAGGTGTCGTTGTCTTCGGGCGACAGTAAAATTCCCTTGTTGGTTTCGTTGCCCAGCTGTACCCAATCGGGTTGCAAGCCAACGGATCGCAACCGGCTAAGGGTCCCGTACACGTAGTGGTGCAGGGAATCGGCCAGCAGCTCCACGTCCTCGACGACGGGCAGCCAAGCGGCGGGCACCAGCTGGGAGCCCGGATCGGCCCAGGTATCGGAAAGGTGGAAATCCAGGAGCACCTTCATCCCCGCCTCCTTGGCCCGACGGATCGACCGTTGGACGTCGGCCAGGTCGCCGTAGCGTTGCCCCGCATTGAGGGTATCGTACCAGCTCGGCGTATGCCACAGCCGCAAACGCACCATGTCCATACCCGCCTCGGCAAAAATTGCGTAGGGATCGCGGGGCGTTCCCGCAACGGCGTAGCTTTGGCCACAGTCCTCGACCTCGTTGACGTAGGATAGGTCCACGCCGAAGTAAAAATCCTCCTGCCCAATCAGCGTCGTGATCGATAAGAGGGAGAGGAAAACAAGGACGAGTCGCAATGCCATTTTTGAAAGTTTAGGGTGTGTCTGAAAAATGTTTTTGCTCGCAGCTTCAGCAGATTTTGGTTCTGCTCGACGCTCCTTTTTTCTGGCGTAGCCGTAGCTACGGCTGGAAAAAAAGCGATGAACGAGCGCTCCCTTCGGGGCGGGCACTGCCCGCAGCGAGTGAACCGTTTGGCGGACGGGTGGCCAAGTTCTAAAGATGCCAAAGATGCGCCGAAGGATAATTTTCAGACACCCCCTAGTAGGAGGCCATAACCTCAGGCGGTATGAGCCAGGTGTTGGTGAATGGCCGCAAAATCCAATCGCCCCATTCCCTGGCGGGTGGCTTCGGCGAACAATTCTTTCGCCAAATTGGCCAAGTAGAGCGGTTGTTGGTGCTCGTAGGCGGTGATGGCGGCCAGGTGCAAATCCTTGTGCATCCATTCGAGGGGAAATTGGACCTCGTACTGCCCACTGCGGACCATCTCGGCCTTAAATTTAGTAAAGGGCGCCGCCACTACCAAACCGGGCAGGGCATCGAGTAAAAAATCTTTGGATAGGCCCATCTTTTCACCCAATAGTACCGCCTCCGAAAAGATCACCATCGATTGGGCGAGCATCACGTTGACCAGCATCTTAAAGGCAGCCCCCTGCCCCACGGCCTCACCGATGTGGAGAACTTTGGCGCCCATGTAGCGGAGCAGAAAATCCAGCTCGCCCAAAAGCGCGGCGGGACCGCCTACGAAGAAAGTCAGTTGGGCATTCTCCGCGTGGGGCTTGGTGCCAGCCACGGGGGCGTCGAGAAAGCGGATGCCCCGTGCGGCGGCGGCCATGCCGGCCCGGCGACTGAAGGAGGGATTGACCGTACTGCAATCCACCCAGGTGGCGCCCGGCGTCATTGAGTCGAGCAGTCCTTCTGACCCCATGAAAAGGGCTTCCACCACTTCGGGCGTCGACAGCATGCTAAAGACGAGATCGGCACCGCGTACCGCCTCCGCAGCCGTAGCGGCACCGCGCGCTCCCCGGGCCACCAGGTCCTCCTGGGGAGCAGCCGAACGATTGTACACCGTCAAATCGACTTGCTGGTTCAACAAATTGGCCGCCATTCGGCGGCCCATAATTCCGAGTCCGATAAAACTTACTTTCATGATAAATTGGTACTTTTTAATGGTGTTCAAATCCCGATCCCCGTCGCGACAGCAGGTACTGTTTGGGGGACAAGCCAACCTTGGACTTAAAGGCTTTGATAAAATAGGAGACGTTATCGTAGCCCACGGTTTGGGCCAATTCGCCGATGCTGATGTCGCGTTCGTGCAAAATGTGGAGGGCTTTTTCCAGACGTTTGTCACGCAGCCACTTTTGGGGAGTGCTTTGGTAAAAAGCCTTGAAGTCCCGACGAAAGGTGCTGAGGCTCCGCCCGGTCAGATAGGCAAAATCTTCGACCTTGAGGGGCTTGGTGTAGTTTTGTTCGATAAAGGTTTTGAGGTTGCGTTTTTGGGGGAGGGTGAGGCGAAAGAGGAAGCTGGCAAAATCCCGCTCCGGGAGTAGGGCGTGGAGCAGATGGAACAGTTCGAGGATTTTGAGACGCAGCAGGTCGCCGCCACGGAGTATGGTGTCGCGGTAAAGGTCGAGCAGGTTCTGGGCTAAGCGTTGGAGGCTTGGCTCTTTGCCGAGCCGTAAGAATTCGGGTAGGGCCTCGCGACGGACCTCGGCAACGCTGGTGGTGGCCAAGAATTCTCGGGCGAGGGCATCGTCGAAGTAAAAAAGCAAGCTGCGAAAACTGCCGGTGCGGGGTACCAGATCGGTGATGTGGTAAAGCCCCCGGGGAATAAACAGGGCCTCTCCCGCCCGGAGCCGGATGCTGTGATCCTCGTAGGTCTGTAGCAGTTGCTCCCCCTCCAGCAGCAGGGATAGTACGTGGTTGGAGAGGTAGCCTTCCCGTTGGATGACGGGGTCGGTCAGCTCCTTGTAAAGGATACAGACGTTGCCTTCCCGCAGCAGAGTAGTTACCTGGGCTTGATCGAACAAACGTTGTGGAATCAGGATCATCGAGCGCTTTTTTGCCTAAAGAACCCCTTTCCGAGGGAAGAAAATAATGCT
>CALCCH010000345.1 GCA_937899855.1 uncultured Saprospirales bacterium
ACGATGCGATCGTCAATTGGAACCAGTCGCTGTGGAAGGGAATCGACGCGTGTGGCGCTACGGATACCATTCACCAAAAAATGACGGAACCACTCAAGGTAGCCTACTACCAGTCGATGGTACTGCTGGAAGATTACTACATGAATGCGGGCTTTCGGGCTCGTGAGGCCAAGGGTTTGGCCCTGGCGGTACTGCAAACCATCGTAGCGCCACACTTGGAAAGTTATCGCCGCTGAGACAAAAAAAACGGAGAAGCTTGAGCTTCTCCGTTTTTTTTTGCTATCATTGTATGTCTACTAATCTTAATAAGTATCGAGTAGTGAAGGCTACTAAATTGGAAAGGCTTTTTTACTGTAATAAAAATGCCTAGATGTTGATAAGCAAATTGAGAGACCTGCTGAAACAAGCTATTCAGGACGACCTTTCGTACTTAGAACTCCGCGCCGTACTCATCGACTTCAAAGAAGAAGGCGGTCATCAAAGGGACGCCCGTTCCGTATTGGAAGAACTGTACCACGCCATTGGCGACGAGTACTGGAAGGACAAGTTACTGGAACTCATCGAACTGACCGAAGGAATGGGTATCAAGACCTTACGGGTCTGGTAGTAGGCCGTCCTAATTCCCCCTCACCAAGAACGTAACTTCCAATCGCGTACCGATAAAGGTATCGTTGAACTCGCGGGTATCGAGGCGCAGTTCCATATTGAAGCGCTCGTCGTCGAGGAAGAAATCTTTGGCGTCGATGAGGGTCCCCGGTATTTGGAGGATGCCACGGGTGTTGAACGGAATTTCGTTGCGCCAAAAAGCCTCGGAGCGGCGGCCGTTGGCCTCGTTGACGAAGAGGTCGAGCGATACTTCGCGGATAAAATCGTATTCCTCCCCCGCAAAAATAGCGGTCAGGCGCAACTCCTGTGGATCAATCCGCGAGATGTCCTCGCGGCGAAAACCGCTGAGGTCGAGTTGGGCTTCAAAATTGGAAAGGCGATCCTGGAAGACGAAGAAATGATCTTCGATGGTGTTCAGACCGGCGGGGATTTCAAAATCCACCTGGTGGGTCAGTTCAAACAGGATGGGGCCGAGCTCCCGGTCGTCCTTACAGGAACCGATGAGGAGGGGTAAAAGCAGAAGGATGGAGAGTTTTTTCATATGGCGTTAGCTGATCCAAAAATCTAAACGTTCGATTCCGGTAAAATTATTCTTTCCTTTCAAATTTAATACTATATATTTAGTTGAGCGTGTCGGCAAAATGCCTCAGCAAGCCAGTCGTCCAAATTTTGACGCTCCTTTCGCCTCATTTGACCCGTGGCGCCGGGAGCCCGGGCGAAAAAAGTGGATGGGAAAGGTATTTTGGGACGGGCTCCAGTACTTGACGAAAAATTTACCGCTCAACGAAAATCAACACCAATGGGAGAACAACGCGTATCGCAGGTCAAAGACCAAGCCCAAATGCACCGCTTCGTCCAGCAGCTATTGGACGACGTCCAGTCCCTAGAGTACATGCTCGATAACGATTGGTTCGAAACCGGAATCACCCGCATTGGAGCGGAGCAGGAAATGTGTCTGGTCGACCGCGACACTTTCAAACCCGCCCCCATCGCCATGAAGGCCCTCGAACGCATGAAAGACTGCCCCTGGGTGGAAACCGAGCTGGCCAAATTTAACTTGGAAACCAACCTGACCCCCCGCGAACTCAAGGGCAAATGCTTGAGCCAGCTGGAAAAGGAAAACCTCGGTAACCTGCGCCGCATCAGCGAAAAGCTAGACGCCCTCAACACGGATGTCGTCCTCACCGGTATCCTCCCGACCCTCCGCAAGTACCACCTCAACATGGAATACCTGACGCCCAAGAAGCGGTACAAGGCCCTGATGGAGTCGATCAACCAACAATTGATCGGCTCGGCTTACGAACTGCGCTTGCTGGGCATCGATGAATTGCTGGTTCGCCACGATTCGCCCCTGCTGGAGGCTTGCAATACGAGTTTTCAAGTACACCTCCAGGTAGCTCCCAAGGACTTCGTAAGGTACTACAACATCGCCCAGTTGATGGCCGCCCCGCTGATTGCCATCTCCGCCAATTCGCCCATCGTCTTCGGACGGCGGCTGTGGCACGAGTCGCGGATTGCCCTCTTTCAGCAGTCGCTCGATACCCGGACCACGCACGACCACATGCGCGAGCGCAGCCCCCGGGTCAACTTTGGCCAGAATTGGCTCAACGACTCGGTCCTTGAGATCTACCGCGAGGACATCGCCCGTTTTCGAGTACTGTTGAGCAGCGACATCAAGGAAGATTCGATCCAAATGATTGCCCAGGGTAAAGTCCCCAAGCTCCGCGCCCTGCAAGTACACAACTCCACGGTCTATCGTTGGAACCGCCCCTGCTACGGCATCAGCCCCAATGGACAACCCCACTTGCGAATTGAAAATCGCGTACTGCCCTCGGGACCAACCGTGATCGACGAAGTGGCCAATGCCGCGCTTTGGCTGGGCGTGATGGTGGGTATGAGTGAACAAGCGGGGGACATCCGCCAGCAAATTTCCTACGCCGATATCCGCGACAATTTTGCCAAAGCCTCGCGCTACGGGTTGGACTCCAAGTTTACCTGGTTCAAGGACAAGAAAATCAATTCCAGCGATCTGCTGCGCAAGGAGTTGATCCCCTTGGCCCGGGCCGGCCTCAAAGCCCATAAGGTTTCGACCGCTGATATCGACCGCTATCTCGGGGTGATCGACGAGCGGGCCAAAACGCACATGAACGGGGCACGGTGGCAGTTGCGGGCTTTTTCCCAACTTCGGGAGGAGACCACTTCCGACGAAGCAATGACTTGTTTGACCGCCGCCATTATCAAAAATCAAAAAGAAGAAATGCCCGTTCACCAGTGGAAAAAACCCGAGCTCAAAGACCTTCAGGACTACCGCCCCGGCGAGTTGAAGGTCGAGGAATTTATGACCACCGATTTGTTTACCGTACAAAAAGACGACATCATCCAACTGGTGGCGGAGATGATGGATTGGCGCAAAATCCGCTACACGCCGGTGGAGGATACCAAGGGAAATTTGGTGGGCTTGGTAACTTCCCGCCTACTGCTCCGCTACCTGATCCGCAACGATCGCTTCAAGGGGAAAGTGGGTATGGTCAAGGACGTCATGGTGCCCTCCCCCATCACCATTACCGCCGATGCGAATGTGTACGAAGCCATGCAAATCATGCGCGAAAAGCAGATCGGTTGTCTCCCCGTAGTCAATGGCACCGAGTTGATCGGCATCATCACGGAAATGGACTTCCTCCGGGTGTCGGCCCGGCTGATGGAGCGCCAAAGTAAGGGCAAGAAAAAAACGTAGATGGTGTACAAAAAACGTTAAGCGCCTTGCCCTAAGGCCCTGATTATGAATGACTTCGCCCTCCTTTTTTTTCGTAAAAAACTTTAATCACCCCAGTCCCCAGTAAATTTTTCTACCCTCCCTCCCTACCAAATATTTTTTGCTTTGGGAGCCCTTCCCTGGTCAAAAAGTAACTTTGGCCAGCGAAAGCGCAGTGGTCACTTTACGCCGCTCAGCCGACGCGCCAACAAAAGTGACTGCTCCGGTGTATTATTATTGGTGTGACTGAAAAAATGGTGCGAAAAAATTACTTTTACGCATTTTTGGTTCTACTCAAAAGCTTTCAAGACACTTTAAAATCTCCTCATTATGCCATTTGATATTGACATGATTCGGGCCTACTACGCAACCCTTGCCGACAAGGTGGCCGCTGCCAAGGCCAAGCTGGACCGTCCGCTGACTCTCGCCGAAAAAATCCTCTACACGCACCTGCACCCAGCGTCTCCCCTCGGGCATTACGACCGCGGTAAGGATTACGTTTTCTTTGGTCCCGACCGCGTGGCGATGCAAGACGCCACGGCGCAGATGGCCCTCTTGCAATTTATGATGGCGGGTAAGGAAAAAGTAGCCGTCCCCTCCACCGTTCACTGCGACCACTTGATTCAGGCCAAGGTGGGAGCCGATGCGGATCTAAAAGCCGCACTCGACACCAGCTCGGAGGTGTTTGACTTTCTCCAGTCGGTTTCCAACAAATACGGCATTGGCTTTTGGAAACCCGGCGCGGGCATTATTCACCAGATCGTTTTGGAAAACTATGCCTTCCCCGGTGGGATGATGATCGGTACGGATTCACATACCGTTAACGCCGGTGGTTTGGGCATGGTGGCGATTGGAATTGGGGGAGCTGATGCGGTGGATGTGATGGCGGGTATGCCCTGGGAATTGAAGATGCCCAAGTTGATCGGCGTCAAGCTAACCGGGACCATGAGTGGCTGGACCTCTTCGAAGGACGTGATCCTCAAGGTGGCCGGTATCCTAACGGTGAAGGGAGGAACGGGGGCTATCGTAGAGTACTTCGGGCCCGGCGCGCAATCCCTCTCCTGTACGGGCAAGGGAACGATTTGTAACATGGGGGCCGAAATCGGCGCCACCACCTCTACTTTTGGTTATGACGAATCGATGCGTCGCTACTTGCACGCCACCGAACGGGCGGAAGTAGCCGATTTGGCCGATGCCGTTGCCGAACACCTGACCGGAGATCCCGAATGCTACGAGCATCCCGAGCAATATTTTGACCAAGTGATCGAAATCGACTTGTCGACCCTGGAGCCTCACATCAATGGGCCCTACACCCCAGAACAAGCCAGGCCCAAAACAGAAAACACAACCACCGTCCGAGAAAACCACTACCCCCCCACCCACCAAGACAGACACAAAGAATACAAAACCAAA
>CALCCH010000346.1 GCA_937899855.1 uncultured Saprospirales bacterium
GGCGTTATCTCTCCCCCCCTCCAAACCGGCAAACCCGAAGTGAGCCTCCGCCGCAAAACCGTCCGCGTCGACTTTCCCCCCGACGAGGAGCTGCGCCCCAACGCTACCTACATCATCAACTTTGGCGAAGCCATCCGCGACCTCACTGCCGACAACATCGCCCCCGACCTCCGCTTCGTCTTTTCCACGGGCGATTACATCGCCTCCCTCCAAATCACGGGCCGCATCGTCGATGCCTACACCAATGACCCCGTCGAAAAGGCCCTGATGATGCTCTACGACAACCTGGCCGATTCGGTGGTGCGGACCGAAGTACCTTTTTACTTCAACAAAACCGACAGCAGTGGCCAGTTTCGGCTCCAAAACCTCCGTCCCGATACCTTTAAGACCTTTGCCCTACTCAGCACCGACCCGAACTATCTGTTCGACCAAACCTCGGAAAAAATCGGTTTTGTCGACTCCCTAATCGTCCTGAACGACAGCGCCAAAATCGACCTTCGGATTCGACTTTTTCAGCAGTTGGCCCCCCTGCGGCTCAACCGCAAGGAGCCCCGGGGCTACGGCTACCTGCCCCTGGTCTACAACCGCCCCCCCTGGGATGCCACGGTAGAACTCGATCGGACGGACTTGCGCGTCGTACGGCTCCAGGAGGCGGATACCCTCAAGCTCTGGTACCACTGGATGACCGACGAATCCTGGTCGATCTACACCCAGCAGGATACCACTTTTGACACCCTGCTGATCGATACGACGGGCCGGGCGGCCTTTATGCGGGCGGCCAAATTGCGGCCGCAAAACCGGTCCGTTTCCCAGAGCAACCTCAACCCTTTTAAGGGCATTAAGCTGCGGTTCAACCGCCCCCTAAACAGTTGGGATACCAGTCAGATTTACCTGCTGGAGGATACGCTGGCCCGCCGGGTGAAGCCCCAATTGCGCATCGACAGTACGGACCAACGCCAATTGCACATCCAGTACCAGTGGCGGGCGGAGACGCCTTACGAACTGAATATCTATCCGGGCGGCTTGCGCGACCTGTTCGACCGAACGCTCGATACTTTGACGCAGACTTATTTGGCCAAACGGCCGGACGATTACGGGAAATTTATCATCAACGTGGTGGAGGTCGACAGCAGCCAGCAGTACGTTTTTCAATTGCTCAAGGGCGAACAATTGCTGTCGGAAAGAATATTGCGCGATACTTCGCGTTTTCGCTTTGAGTATCCGGGTCTGGACTTGGGAAAGGACTATACCATCCGCCTGATTGAGGACCTGATCCCGAACGGGCGTTGGGATACGGGAAGCTACGACGAGCGGCGGCAACCCGAGCGCCTATCGGTTTACAAGCTGCAAGAATTGCGGGCGAATTTTGAGGCGGAAGAAGAACTCCGTCCCGAATTTTAAAATAATGTACACATGATTCTACGATCCGAAAAATTGGTAAAAATCTACGGTCGACGCCGGGTGGTCAAGGAGGTGTCCATCGAGGTCAACCAGGGAGAAATCGTTGGTCTATTGGGGCCCAATGGGGCGGGCAAAACGACGACTTTCTACATGATGGTGGGTTTTGTAAAACCCAATGAGGGGCGGGTTTTTTTGGACGAGCTGGACATCACCGACCTGCCGATGTACCGGCGGGCGCAAAATGGGATTGGCTATTTGCCCCAGGAACCCTCGGTCTTTCGCAAGCTGAGCGTGGAGGACAATATTGCGGCGGTGCTAGAGATGACGACCCTGAGTCGGGCCGAACAGAAGGACAAATTGGAGAGTTTGATCGGTGAATTCCGTTTGGAAAAAGTCCGCAAAAGTCGGGGCGATACCCTTTCCGGGGGAGAGCGTCGCCGGACCGAAATCGCTCGGGCCCTCGCCACCTCACCCAGTTTTATCTTGCTCGACGAGCCCTTCGCCGGGATCGACCCCATCGCCGTGGAGGACATTCAGTACATCGTGGCCAAGCTCAAAACCAAAAATATTGGGATCCTGATTACCGATCACAACGTCCAGGAAACCCTTTCGATTACGGATCGGGCCTATCTGATGTTTGAGGGAAATATCCTTAAGGCGGGTACCGCCGAGGAACTGGCGGCCGACGAGATGGTCCGTAAGGTCTACCTGGGTAAAAACTTTGAGCTGCGGCGGAAGGTCATCGACCTGGAGGAGTAGACAAGAGCTGCACAATTGCTGGATAATGCTTATTTTTGCGGCCAAAGTGCTGGACTGGTATGTACCGATTGCTACTCTTTTTTCTCCTATTGACCGCCTGCGTTCCCGAGTCGGAAAACCTCACTCCCGTGGAGTTGCAGCGGGTCGATACGCTTTACGCTCGGAAGGTGGAACGGATACGCCCCGTTCTGGACAGCCTCTGTGAGGTGCGCAGCGACAGTTTGCTCCGCACGGTCTACGATTCCCTGCTGCGGGAGCGGGAGCGGGAAATCGAACAAATCCTCAATCGCCAATGAAAAAGCCCTGGTTGACCCTCGGATGGCTGCTACTGTTCGGCACGGTTTGCCCGGCTTGTCGCAAAGGTCCCCAATTGCCCAGTCGGGAAACCCTCGTCCAGAACGCCATCGACAAGCGCCTGCGCCAGTACCGTCAGTCGCACGAGGAGCGCTGTATGCGCAACGTCTTTAGCACGGCCAAAAAACAGGTCGATTCCACCATGCTGGCCAACGCCCGCAATCTCAAGGTGGTCGACACCATTCCCCGACCTCCCAAGCCCAGCAAACCGGGCCTGCCCGAGGTCAAAACCCTGGAGGATACACTGGAAGATGCACCCCTCTTGCCCATTGACAGTAACGCGCGCGTAAAGGATACGTAAACGGAAACGGCAAAAATTCGTCCGGCCTCCGAGATAAAGTAATTTGGCTGCTGTTTTGCGTCAAAAAAAACCGAAATTTGGACGCACGTAAATACAAACACCACTAAATACTATGCAACCATCGATCGATATCGAAGCGCTCAACCAGCAGGTTTATCTGGAGAGTGCTTTCGTAGACGAATTGAATGCCGAAACCGCCAAGGTAATCGTGGGCCAACAGCACATGATCGACCGTTTGCTACTCGGTTTGCTGACCAAGGGGCACGTTCTGCTCGAAGGGCTACCCGGGCTGGCCAAGACGCTGGCGATCAAAACCCTCGCCACGGCCATCGACGCTCAGTTTAGCCGAATCCAGTTTACCCCCGATCTATTGCCCGCCGACATCATCGGTACGATGATTTACAATCCCAGCCAAAACGAGTTTACCGTTCGCAAGGGCCCCATCTTTGCCAACTTTATCCTCGCGGACGAAATCAATCGGGCGCCGGCGAAGGTGCAGAGTGCGCTACTCGAAGCCATGCAGGAGCGCCAGGTCACCATCGGTAAGGAGACCTTCAAGCTGTCCGAGCCCTTTTTGGTACTGGCCACCCAGAACCCCATCGAGCAGGAAGGAACCTATCCCCTGCCGGAGGCACAGATCGACCGCTTTATGCTCAAGGTCAAGATCGGCTACCCCAGCAAGGAAGAGGAACGCGAAATCGTCCGGCGCAACCTCAACGTCGAGGGCTTTGGCGAAAAGGTCCAGTCGATCCTAAAAATCGATCAGATCATCCGGGCCCGGCAGGTGGTACGACGGGTGTATATGGACGAAAAAATTGAGCGCTATTTGCTGGATATTGTATTTGCGACCCGCCAACCCGCCGAGAACGGACTGGCGGATCTGCGTCCCCTCATCAATTACGGCGGCTCGCCCCGGGCCAGCATCAACCTCGCCCTGGCCTCCAAGGCGCAGGCCTTTATGGAGCGCCGGGGCTACGTCATTCCCGAAGACGTCCGCAGCGTCTGCCACGACGTGATGCGGCACCGGATTGGATTGACTTACGAAGCCGAGGCTGAAAACATCAGCCAGGAAGACCTCATCGACCGAATTTTGAATACCGTCGAAGTGCCCTAAACGGCCTTTGCCAGCGACTCCGATGCTATGCGTGCATTCCTTCTGATAGTGTGCTTGGGTTGCTCCCTGATGGCGAGTGATGCGGCGTTGGCCCAGGGGTCGGCGACGGAACAAGTCGTCAACGCGCTTTTTAAAAAGCCGGAGCGGGTCCAGTGGTTTCGCCACTACCACGGTCGGATCGATGGATTCAATGAGGTCGCGGTGGCCCTGGGCGACGACGGCAAACGCTGCAAGGGCTTCCTCACCTATCTGCGATCAAAAGAAGCCCTCCAGTTGGAAGGGACCTTAAAAAACGACTGGCTCGACTTGCGGGAGATCAACCGGGAGGGGGCCGTGTCGGGGCGGCTCCGAGGAACTTTGCGGGGCCAACGGCTCGTGATGGAATGGACCAATGTGGGGGAGAGTGTAGCGGGCTTGGTCGAGCTGGCGGAGGTCCCGGAGGAAGTGCGGCTGCCTTCTTACTGCGGGTCCCAAATGTGGGTACGTTGCTTTCGCGGACGGACGGGGGGCAAAGCGGTGCGGATGATCGTACAACGAATTGAGGAGGGACAATTGCGGGGGACGGCCTATTTGGAGAGCAAGGGTAAAACCTACCGCCTGTTTGGAGAGGTCAATGAGGTGGATCAGTACCGACTGGTTGTGCAGAGTGCGGACCATCAGGTGGCGGCGGAGATTGAGGGCGTTTTTGGGGGGGCGAGTCAGCAACGCGCCATTTACAAGGGGGCCGATGGGGTCGAGCAGTACCTCCTGCTCGATTTGGAATCCAATCATGTGATGGGCTGTGTCGAGTACGCGGATTACCTGTCGAGTTACGACGTCACTTACCCCAAGACCTCGGATACCTCGTTCAATCGGTGGATGGAAGCCGAGGTCGATCATTGGTTGCAGTCCTGCCGCGACTATACCCAAACCGTTCGCGAAATTCACCCCAAGCCCAAGCCACCCCTGCGCGCCTCCGTCCGCGCCTACGCCTGGAGCGATATCGACTACTATTCCCCCCGCCTGATCAGCGGATTCCTGACCTACCACAACACCTGGACGCTCGAACCCGAAGGCCGCGCCTTTAACTACGATCTCCAGAGCGGTCGGGAAATCAGTCGGGAGGATGTTTTTCACCCGGATTTTGAGGTGGATATTTTTGTAT
Source organism: uncultured Saprospirales bacterium (assembly GCA_937899855.1). Lineage (GTDB taxonomy): Bacteria > Bacteroidota > Bacteroidia > Chitinophagales > Saprospiraceae > CALLVY01. Next base: position 5,074 of record CALCCH010000346.1, read on the forward strand.
TGGAATACCTCCACCGCCACCAGCTCGAATACCAGTGGTACCAAGATCAAGCCTACCGCAAGTGGCTGGCGGGGCGTGATTTTCCCCACTTTACCATCCGACAGGAAGGCCTCTGTTTTGGTACGGCCTTCAACGTGGTATACGGTCGGCACGAGCTGACCATCCCCTACGCCGAGCTCAAACCCCATTTAAAACAACGCAGCCCGATTGCACACCTCGTCCCTTAACAAGCCCAAGGATATGGAAACCAGCGAATTGTTAAAAAAAGTAGGGAAGATGGGAATGGCGAGAACTTG
>CALCCH010000347.1 GCA_937899855.1 uncultured Saprospirales bacterium
CGCCCGCCGGCGTCTCGTCGGCCGCGCGCTGCGCTTGGCGTTCGTGCCCTCCCCTGCGGCGCGCACCTCGGAGCCTCCCGTTTCCCTGCGGGCCTAGGATTGGGATTTGGCGAGGCCCCGGACTTTTCGTGCCGCTCCTTACCACAGTTTGCTCTTTGTGGACCAGCCCCTCGGTGCGGCGAGTGCTCGGCTGTGGGAATGCGAAATTGATGCGGAAGGGGGGCGCTACCGAAAAATTTGGTCTTACGATCCGCCCGATTCGCTTCGCTTTCAAGCGGCTACGCGAGCGACGGTGGCGCGTTTGCCGCGGACGGAAAACGTGCTTTACAGTGGGCTGCGGCGTGATGCACAGGGGGAGCGCGGTATGATCGCCGAACTGACCCACGACAGCATTCCACAGCCCTTGCTTCAATTGCTCTTTGCCCCCAAGCAACGTCTCAACGGACTGCTGCACCTGCCGGATCTGCGAATGAAAATGGAAGGGGAGTAGGAAATTAGCCGCTATACTACCATTAGCAAATCAGCCGCAATGGGGCCCTGTTATTTGTCCCAAAATATGCTTACCTTAGATGGACTGCCCGTCCAAATATTAACGCTATGCGACTCCGCTTAACCTTTCTTTTCCTACCGCTATTTATGCTGAGTGGGCTTGGCCAATCCGATTTTACTCTGTCCCAAGTACCCAAAGAAGACCTCCGCTGGCTTAGTCTGGGTGAGGACCACGGCCTTTCCGCGCAGAACTATTTCCAACAAACTTTTCGAGCCTACGGTCTGAGCAGTCCTGACGATGTACGGTTGTTGAGCACCAAAGCGGATCGGTACGGTTGGACGCACCATCGCTTTCAGCAGCTTCACCGGGGCGTACCGGTGGAGGGCAGCGTATACCTGTTACACGAGCGCGGGGGGCAGGTGCAAAAGGCCAATGGCCAATTGATTCCCTCCCTAGAGCTGGCCACCGAGCCCCGAATTAGCCCCGAACGGGCGGTGGAATTGGCGCTGGCTTACCACCCTGCGGAGCAGTACAAATGGGAAGTTTGGGGCGCCGATGCCTTCCTACAAAGGATCAAGAATGATCCCGCGGCGACGCATTTTCCCCAAGCGGAGCTGGTCATTGTCGATCGGGCCTATCCCCAGATTAGTGGGCGCATGGCACTGGCGTACAAAATGACGGTGTACACGGAAGTGCCCCTGGCCCGCCACCTGGTGTACCTCGATGCCCAGAGTGGCAGCTTGATTCAATCCTACAATACCCTCCATACCCACGGGATACAGGGCGTTGCGGAGACGCGCTACCATGGCACACAATTGATCAATACGACCCGGCGTGCGGACGGGACTTACGTACTGCGCGACAGTAGCCGCGGGGTGAGTATTGAGACCTACAACGCCAGTGACGGTCTGAACAACAGCGATTTTACGGACGAGGATAATTATTGGGATAACTTTAATGAGCAACAAGATGAGGTGGCGACGGATGCGCACTTTGGGGCGACGGCCACCTACGACTTTTTCAAAACCTACTTCGGCCGGAATAGCTTTGATGACCAGGGCGGCCCTTTAATTAGCTTCGTTCACATGGGCGACAATGTGGTCAATGCCTTTTGGAATGGCAGCGCGATGGTTTATGGAGATGGCGATGGTCAAATCGCGGGCCCCCTCACCGCTATCGATGTGTGTGGGCACGAATTTGTACACGGGCTGACGCAGCACGCGGCGGACCTGATCTACGCGGATGAACCCGGAGCCCTCAACGAATCCTTTTCCGATATTTTTGGCAAGGCCATCGAAAAGATTTACGCACCCGACGAGTTCAGTTGGGTGATGGGGGAACGCGCCTTGCTCAACGGCTTCCGCTTTCGCCACCTGGCCGATCCGCTTAGCACGGGGGACCCCAAGACCTATCAGGGTACGAATTGG
>CALCCH010000348.1 GCA_937899855.1 uncultured Saprospirales bacterium
ACCGGCAACGACTACGAACTCAACCGGGAGATCGGCCTACACTACCAGCTGCACAGCGGCATTGGCGTACACCACACCCAGTACAATGCTTCCGACGAACCCTTCAAGGCCTCCGTCTTTGTAGGGGGGCCACCTTCCCACGCCTTTTGCGCCATCATGCCCCTTCCCGAGGGCCTCAGCGAGATGACCTTTGCCGGCATGCTCGGCGGCCGCCGTTTCCGCTACGCCCTGCGCGACGGCTGGGTCCTGTCCTCCGACGCCGATTTTTGTATCACGGGGACCATCCGTAAAAACTTTAAAAAACCCGAAGGCCCCTTTGGCGACCACCTGGGCTATTACAGCCTCCAGCACGACTTCCCGGTGATGGAGGTCGATAAGGTCTACTACCGCAAGGATGCCATCTGGCACTTTACCGTGGTGGGACGGCCGCCACAGGAGGATTCCTCCTTTGGCTTTTTGATTCATAAAATGGTGGAACTGCTGACGCCCCAGGAGTTTCCGGGCGTTTCGGAGATCAATGCGGTCGATGCGGCGGGCGTACACCCCCTCCTACTAGCCATCGGTAGCGAGCGCTACATGCCCTTCCGGGAGGTCAAACCCGAGGAGATCCTGACCCAGGCCAACCGGATCATCGGCAGCGGCCAGACCTCACTGGCCAAATTCCTGTTCATCGCGGCCAAACGGGACCACCGCAACCTCAACGCCCACGACATTCCCCACTTTTTCCACCACGTCCTGGAGCGGGTCGACTGGCGGCGCGACTTGCACTTCCACACCCAAACGACAATGGATACGCTCGACTACTCGGGCTCGGGCTGGAACGCTGGCTCCAAAGTGGTGGTGGCCTGCTGTGGGCCTAAGCTGCGGGACTTGCGCAGTGAATTGCCCAGTGACTTTCAGTTGCCCACCGGATTTTCCAATCCCCAATTTGCCCAGCCGGGCGTCCTTTTGATCGAGGCACCGGCCTTTGGCGATTACCAAAGCGCCGAAGCGGAAGCCGATAACATCTGTTGCCTCCTCGAACTTTTCGGCCTGGAGGAAATTCCCCTGATCGTCTTGGTGGACGACGCTTCCTTTACCGCCGCTACCCTCAATAATTTTGTGTGGGTCACCTTTACCCGGGCCAACCCCTCCCACGACATTTACGGCGTGCGCGCCTTCCAACACAAGAAGCACTGGGGCTGCGAAGGATCCCTGGTGATCGACTCGCGGATCAAGGGACACCACGCTCCGGTATTGGAGACCGATGCTGCGGTGACGGCCAAGGTGGACCAGCTCTTCCAGCGTGGAGGAGAACTCGCCGGTTTGATCTGAGGCCCCGGCGGCAACGCCTCAAAAGCACCCAAAACAAGAGTGCCCGGCAGTTTTACACTACCGGGCACCTTGTGTTTCTTTTTGAATAGCTCTTTCTGCTCAGACCACCAGATCGTCCACAACAATTACATCGGGTCGATGGTCAGCGGCTGGGGCAGCATCGTGCTCTTTGCCTTGCGAGTCACAATTCCCGCCCTTAATGCGGTTGAGTTGAGTGTCATTTAGGATGATAAACTTTCCCTTCAACACCAGTCGTTTGTCTGATTGCTTTCTCATAAATCAAAAGTTTATTGTATAGGTGGTATAATGTATTTTCGTTTTACAGGCTTAGAAAATTAGGATTTGAGAAACGCGGAATCACCTTGCGGTCATTCCTCATCAGCGAGGGGTAGACTTGGGAGATTATGGGGTAGAAATGAGGGTAGGTTAATGGACTAACCAACTTTCGCGACGTACGCCGTTAGGGTCGGATAATAAGAGGAGTGACAATAATCTTGCCAATCCCGCGAGTGAATGGATAAATAAAAGCAGAAAATCAAAAATTAACTTTTGCGAAACGTGGGCTTCTTCCAAAGTGGGCAAAAACCACCAAATTGCGTACAAATGACCATTTTCGAGGGGCCCCAGCGGGTTTTTAGAACGCGTACTTTTCAGCCTTTAGCAAACGGGCGGCGATACGGCGTCGGAGGGCCGTCACGTCGCGGGCGGGAAAGCGTAGAATGGCGTTGATGCGGTCTTCCAGGGTGGCGGCGGCGGTACCCACGGTGAGGGCGGCGATGAGGCGGCGACTGCGGTACCAGCAGCGGTCGAGGCTTTCCTGGAGGTAGGTTTGGCTGAGTTCGAGGAAGGCCTCTGCAGCGGCGGGCCCTTCGTTTTGCTGGCGTTTTTCGGTACGCAGTAGGGCGGATTCGGCGAGGTAGACGTCGGCCATCCAATCGGACAGGTAAATGAGTAGTTCTTGCTCCTGGGCCATTTTTTGGCCCTTGCGCTGGAGGCTGTGTAGGAGCAGCAGTAGAAAGGCCTTTTTAAGGGCCCACAGTTGATTCTTTTCTTCGGCGTAGGGCACTTCGGTGCCCAGGGGGGAGGCCTTCTCCATACTTTGCAAGGCCGCTTTCAAGTCCAACTCGCCCTGGAGACTTCTCTTGATCAAGCGATCGACCGAGAGCATCCGGTTGATTTCGTTGGTACCTTCAAAAATCCGGTTGATGCGCGAGTCGCGGTACAGGACGGCCATGGGTGCCTCTTCGCTGCAGCCCAGCCCCCCAAAAAGCTGGCCGCCCTCGTCGACGACGTAAGCCACACCCTCCGATCCTTGCACCTTGAGCAGGGCGCATTCGATTGAAAAGGCTTCGGCGGCCCCCAGCAGGGCAGTGGCCAGACTGTGGCCCTCCGCCAGCAACTGCTCCTTGCGGGTAGCGATCTGTTGGGCGGCGCGGTAGGAAGCCGACTCTACGACAAAAATACGGGTCGCTTGTTCCGCCAGCTTGTGTTGGATCGCCCCGAATTGCGCGATGGGTTGGCCAAATTGTCGCCGCTCCAGCGCGTAGCGAATCGAATGATCCGCCGCCTCTTTGGACCCACCGACGGCCCCCACGGCCAGTTTGATGCGACCGATATTGAGGATGTTGAAGGCGATCTTGTGCCCTTTACCGATTTCTCCGAGCAGATTCTCACGCGGTACCTTGACGTTTTCGAAAAAGACCTGACGGGTGGAGGATCCTTTGATGCCCATTTTGCGTTCTTCCTCGCCAAAGCTGATGCCGGCCCATTCCCGCTCGACGATAAATCCGGTAAAGTGTTGGCCATCGATCTTGGCAAAAACGATGAATACATCGGCCATCCCCGCGTTGGTAATCCACATCTTTTGTCCCCGCAACAGGTAGTGTTGGCCATCTTCGCTGAGCTGGGCCTGGCTCTTGGCGGCTAGGGCATCCGAGCCCGAACCCGGCTCCGTCAGACAGTAAGCCGCTACCCGTTCGCCGCGTACCAGCTCGGGCAGGTAACGCTGTTTTTGCTCGGGCGTTCCGAAGTACAGGATGGGCAGCATGCCGATGCCCGTGTGGGCATTGAAGGTGGTGGAGAAAGAGTGGGTTTGGGCAAACAGCTCGGACAGCAGCATGCTGGTTACAAAGTCCATATTGGATCCGCCGTAGGCTTCGGGGAAGGGGATACCGATGATGCCCAGTTCGCCCAGTTCGGTGAGCAACTGCCGGGAAAACTCGAGGTCCAGCTGGTCGATCCGGTCCAAGTTGGGTCGGACGCGGGTGTCGATAAAATCCTGAACGGTCTGGCGGATCAGGTCCTGGTCCTCACTGAAATCTTCGGGAAAACGGGGGGTCTGGGGATCGCTGGGGCGGAGTAAAAACTCTCCTCCGCGGAGCTCGGTGGCGGCAAGCGTAGTGGGCATAGGAATGGATATTTTGGATATTATTGCAACACTTTATTGTACAAACGCAGGAGCGCCAAACATTGTTGGGGTACGCCGAAATTTTACCGATAATCTTTTGAATAAGTAAAAATAAGTGGATACCTTAACGCCTTTTATTGGCAAAATCAGCCACAAGCACCAGACTACCAGAATTTTATGAAAAGATACCTGACCCTACTGTTGACTTTTACCGTATTGCCCTTGCTGACCTGGGCGCAGGAAGAACCCAAGGGCATCGATGCCAAAATTGACGAAGCCTTCGCCCCCATCTCCGACTTTTTCTCAAGTGTTATCTTCTTCCAAATCGCCGATGGCGTTCCCTTCGTCCTGCTGCTGCTCGTGGGTAGTGCCTTGTTCTTCACCATTTACTTTGGTTTTGCCAACATCTTTCACTTCCGTACGGCGGTGAACGTGGTACGGGGCAAGTACGACGAGGTCGACCAGCACTCGGCCGACGAGCGCGCCAAGGTCAATGTGGTGGATGGCGACATCGTCGATACGATTGGGGACGAATCCAAGGATGGGGAGGTATCGCATTTTCAGGCTCTAGCGACGGCGGTATCGGGTACCGTTGGGAATGGAAATATTGCCGGAGTCGCACTGGCCATTGCCCTGGGGGGACCGGGAGCCACCTTTTGGATGATCGTCTGCGGACTACTGGGGATGTCCACCAAATTTGTGGAGTGTACCCTCGGTGTGAAGTACCGCGACATCGGCCCGGACGGAACGGTTTACGGTGGCCCCATGTACTACATCTCCAAGGGCCTACGCGAACGGGGCTTCGAAACGCTGGGCAAAATCGCCGCCGTATTTTTTGCCATCTTTTGCATTGGTGGATCTTTTGGCGGGGGCAATGCGGCCCAATCCCACCAGGCTACCATCGTAGTAAAAGCGCTGCTGGGGCTGGAGAGTACCGGGGCTGGTGCCGTCATCGGTCTGGTACTGGCTTTCTTGGTCGGGATCATCATCATCGGAGGCATCAAGCGGATCGCCGCCGTGACGGAAAAGGTCGTTCCCTTTATGGCCCTGATGTACATGATTGCCTGTCTTTACATCATTTTGACCAATTACACCTTTATCGACGTTGCCTTTAGCCTGATCGTTTCCGAGGCCTTTAGCCCACGGGCTGGGTTGGGAGGCCTAATCGGCGTACTGCTAGTGGGTTTCCAACGCGCCGCCTTCTCCAACGAAGCGGGGGCGGGCTCGGCCTCCATCGCCCACTCCGCCGTCAGAACCCGCTATGCGGCCTCCGAAGGGCTGGTGGCCCTCCTGGAGCCCTTTATCGATACCATCGTGTTCTGTACGATGACGGCCCTGGTGATCATCATCTTCAACGCCGGGGGGGTCTTCGAATACGGGG
>CALCCH010000349.1 GCA_937899855.1 uncultured Saprospirales bacterium
CTTACAATCGGCGGCTCGGGCTGTGGAATCCGGGCGATGCGGCCTACAATTGGGTTTTTATCTGGGACGGCCACAATCCTTTTTGGAACGGCCGGATCGTGGATTACACCGCGACCTATCCCGGAGGCCTGACCGGAGCCATTCACCGGGATGGCCAAATTTGGGCCACGGCGATGATCAAGGTTTGGGATGCCATTGGGGGGCCCCGAACGGATAAGATTTTTTGGGAAGGCATCGGCATGACCAACAGCAGTACCAATCAGGACGATGCGGCGAATGCCGTCTACGCGGCCGCTCTTTCCCTCAATTATTCCCTGTCCGAACTGACCGCCATCCACGGAGCGCTATCCAGTTCGGGCTACAACCTCCCCGCGCTGCCCTTGCCCGTCGAGCTGGCGCGCTTTAGTGGTTTTCAGGAGGCGGGAAAAGTTTACCTGGAATGGACCACGGCTTCGGAGCGGCAGAACGCCTATTTCAAAGTCCAGCGGGCGGCGGATGGAAAAGATTTTGAAACCATCGGAAAAGTAAATGGCCGGGGACAAAGCTGGACCAGCTACGACTATGCCTTTGAGGACGCTACTCCCCTCCCCCAGCTCAATTACTACCGGCTCGAACAGGTCGATCACGACGGCAGCAGCAGCTATTCCGAAGTCCTGGCCTTCGCCTTTGCCCCCGCCGGTATTGAGGTATTCCCCAACCCTGTGCAATCGACGTTGACGGTCCAATCGGATTTGCTGGGTGCTCCTCAAGCTGAGATTTTGATCTTCGACGCCCTGGGGCAGTTGGTCCAACGGCAGTTGGCGGATGGTAAGAATGGCAGTACGGTGGCGGTGAATGACTTGCTACCGGGCATGTATACCTTACAGATTCGGGCGGGCGCGCAGACCAGCACCGTCCGGTTTTCCTAATAACATAAAGCGGGTCCGTGATTACGGACCCGCTAGATTTTTCATTTGGATTTTATATTGGGTTATTAACCGCCAAAATCATCAAAGGCGATATTTTCGTCGGGTACTCCGAGTTCGTCGAGCATTTTGATCACGGCGGCATTCATCAGCGGTGGGCCGCAGAAATAGTACTCGATTTCTTCCGGTTCGGGGTGATTTTTGAGGTAGTTGTCGTACAGGACTTGGTGGATAAAGCCTTTGTAGCCGTCTCCATCTTTATCTTCTACGTCCTCCTTGATCACCCACTTGTCTTCCTCCATCGGATCGGAGAGGGCGACGTGGTAGCTAAAGTTGGGGAACTCCTTTTCGATTTCGCGGAAGTGTTCGGTGTAGAACAGCTCGCGTACCGACCGCCCACCGTACCAGTAGGATACCTTCCGGTCCTTGGTCTTGAGGGTGTGGAAGAGGTGGAAGAGGTGCGAACGCAGGGGAGCCATCCCGGCCCCACCACCGATGTACACCATCTCCTTTTTGGTGGGCTTGATAAAGAATTCACCGTAGGGGCCCGATACCGTGACTTTGTCACCTTGTTTGCGCGAGAAGACGTAAGAAGAGCAAACACCGGGATTGACGGGCATCCATTGATTTTTCTGACGATCCCAGGGTGGCGTAGCGATACGAATATTCAACATCACGATGTTTCCTTCCGCGGGGTGATTGGCCATGGAATAAGCACGGAACTGCTCCTCAGCATTGACCATCTTGAGCGACCAGAGGTCGAATTTGTCCCAATCCGGGTGGTATTCCTTCTGGATGTCGATGTCGCTCGAAAAGTCGACCGTCACCTTGGGCACGTCAATTTGGATGTAACCACCCGATTGGAAGTCGAGGCTTTCGCCGTCGGGCAGTTTGACCACAAACTCTTTGATGAAGGTAGCCACGTTGTCGTTGGAGACCACTTCGCATTCCCACTTCTTGATGCCAAAGATTTCTTCGGGAATGGTGATGACCATGTCTTGCCGTACCTTCACCTGACAGGCCAGGCGCTTGTGCTCCCCCACTTCGCGACGCGTAAGGTGGTTGAGCTCGGTGGGCAGTACATCACCTCCACCTTCCAAAACGTGGCATTCGCACATGGCGCAGGTGCCCCCGCCTCCGCAGGCGGAAGGCAGGAAAACGCTCTTGTCAGATAGGGCCGTGAGTAGGGAAACGCCGGGTTGTACCAGGATGGGATTCGACTCATCGCCATTGACGACGATTTTGACGTCTCCCTGAGGTACCAGCTTCTTTCGTGCGTAGATCAGCATAAAGGAAAGCGCCAGGATCACCGCACTAAACACTAGGATCGAATATACTATAAACATAAGTACAGGTCTTTTTTTGCTTAATATTAATGCGTCAAATCACCCAGAGCCTGGGGGTCGATGCCCATCAGGCTCATAAAGGCCATGCCCATCAGGCCGGTCAGGATGAAGGCCATACCCAGTCCCCGGAGGGCGGGTGGTACGGCGGAGTATCGAATCTTTTCGCGGATGGCCGCCAGGGCGATGATGGCCAGAAACCAGCCAAAACCACCACCGAGCCCAAAGGCTACGGATTCGCTAAAGTTGTACTCGCGGGATACCATAAAGAGCGAGCCACCGAGGATGGCGCAGTTTACCGTGATGAGCGGTAGGAAGATACCGAGCGAGTTGTAGAGGGAGGGAGAAAATTTTTCCACCACCAATTCTACCAGCTGCACCATCGAGGCGATTACCGCGATGAAGAGGATAAAGCGCAGGAATGTCAGGTCCATACCCAGCAATCCATTTTCGCTCAGCAGGTATTCGTTGATCATCCAGTTGATCGGCATGGTGATGCCGAGTACGAAGATGACGGCGAGTCCCAGACCAAAGGCGGTTTGCACGGTCTTGGAAACGGCGAGGTACGAACACATCCCCAGGAAATAGGCCAGAACGAGGTTCTCGATGAAGGCAGCTTTGATGAAGATATTGAAAAATTCCATTGTATTTGATTAACGTTCGTTCGCAATTAATGATCTACTCCAGTGGGGGCTTAGGAGATGTCCACCAGTTTGGGGTTGATGCTCCGTTGGATCCAGATGTAGATACCGATGATGAACATGGCGGCGGCGGGCAGGACCATCAGGTTGTTGTTGGAGTACCAGGAAAACCAGGTACCGATTCCACTGGTGGCCACCGTATTGATCGCATATTCGGTGGAGGGGCCGATGATTTTGATCTCGATCCCGCTACCTGCGAAAAGGGTGCCTTTACCGGTGACTTCGCGGATAAAGGCTACGACGACCAGGATCAAACCGTAGCCAATCCCGTTGCCCAGCCCGTCGAGGAAGGAGCGCCAGGGTTTGTTGGCCATGGCGTAGGCTTCCAAACGTCCCATCACGATACAGTTGGTGATGATCAGTCCGATGTATACCGACAGCTCCTTGTATACGGGATAGCTGAAGCGCTTGAGGGTGAGCTCAACGATCGTCACCAGGGTGGCGATGATAACGAGTTGGACGATCATCCGTACCTGCTTGGGAATGTGGTTGCGAATGATGGAGGTAAAGAGGTTGGAAAAAGCGCAGACGAAGACTACGGCAACGGCCATCACCATGGATGGGTAGACCACCGAGGTAACGGCCAGGGCCGAACAAACGCCGAGCACCTGTACGGTCACGGGATTGTTGTCACTCAGGGGATCCGTTAGCAGCTTGCGTTCGGCTTTCCCGAAGAGGGGCTCCCGCTCCTTTTTCTCCACGACCTGGGGATCGAGCACAATGTTCTCTTTCTCCGGTGCGGCACTTTCTTGAATGGTATTTTCAGCCATTGTTACTGATGTTTAATAAACTGCAATCAATGTGTAATTTTTCCTATCTGACCAGTCGCGAGGACTAGTTGAGACTCAGCTTTTTGCTATCGTCGACTTTGTTGATGTAGGGCAGGTAATACTTGAGCCCCCGCTCGAGCATTTCCCCGACCCCATTGGCCGTAACGGTAGCCCCCGAGATGCCATCCACGGCGTGGGGATTACTGGGAGCTGCTCCCCCTTTGACCACGGCGATCGAAACGTAGTTGCCCTGATTGTCAAAGATTTTTTCGCCCTTGAACTGAGCCGCCCAGGAGGTATTGTCCTTGATTTCGGCCCCGAGACCGGGCGTTTCTCCCTGGTGATCAAAAGCGGCGCCCGCCACGGTATTCCAATCGCTTTCCAAGGCGACGTAGCCCCAGATTTCGTCCCAGAGGCCATTGCCCCGAATGGAGAGAATGTAGAACTCCTTGCCGTCTTTTTTATAAACAAACAGCGGTCGGATGCGTTCGGCTTCCGGTTTCTTCTTTTCCTTCTTCATATCGATATTCTCGGCCATGCCACCCTTATGTCCGGCAGCTTCCACTGCGGCCGCATCGATCTCCTGGCCGTCCATGTTGAGGGCCATTTGGGTGACATTTTGGCCAAAAATCTCCAGCACTTCCTCATCGGACATCGTCTTGGGATCCATCCCTCCCAGGTGATCTTTGACGGCGGCCAGGATGGCGCGTTTGTTAAAGATGGCTTCGTTTTCCTTCGACTTGGCCTTCCAAGAAGAGGACAACAGGGCCAGAACCAGGGCCACGCCCACGGTCATGGTCATTACAAAGGCGAGAACGTAATTGGTACTATGCACGTTTTAATCTTTTTGAAATGTTAGCTTGAAGAACGTAGTGATCGATCAGCGGAGCAAAGACATTCATGAACAAAATGGCCAGCATCCAGCCTTCGGGATACGCTGGGTTTAACACCCGAATAATCATGCCGACAAAACCGATGAAGAAACCATACACCCACTTTCCGCGATTGGTCGAGGCGGCGGTCACCGGATCGGTGGCCATAAAAGCCATCGCGAAGAGGAAGCTACCCATATAAAATTGGTAATACCAAGGGACTTCCATGAAGGGGTTGGCTCCCCAGATATTGAGCAGCATGGCCATCACGGCTCCACCGATAAACATACTCACCATGATCCGCCAGGAGGCGATGCCCGTACTCAGTAGGATAAAGACGCCCACCAGAATCAGGGGCTTGCTACTCTCCCCGATCGAGCCGGGGATGGTGCCCCACCACATTTGCGAGGTGGTGTACACATCAGTCACGGCTTCCCAGCCCCCCGCAGCGGCCAAGCCGAGCGGAGTGGCCCCCGTAAAGGCGTCGACAACCGGGGACCCCGGCTGGAAGGTGGACCAGCCTATGGATTCAAAAAAGCCATTAAATACCGTCGTGTGCCACCAGCCATAGTTGGCTACCCCATCGGCAACGGCCGACACCCAGACTTGGTCTCCCGAAATCTCGGTGGGATAGGCAAAGAAGACGAATACCCGGCAGAGTAGGGCAATATTGAGAATGTTCATCCCCGTACCTCCGAAGGCCTCCTTGCCCACGATAACGGCAAACGCCACGGAAATCGCGAGGATCCAAAGCGGCAGATCGGGAGGCATGATGAGTGGGATGAGGGCTCCCGAAACCAGAAAACCTTCTTCGATGGCGTGGCCTTTCCTGGCCGCGTACCAAAATTCAATCCCCAGCCCTACCACGTGAGTCACCACGAAAATGGGCAACAATTTGATCAGTCCGTGGACCAATTTGAGGTGGAAACCTTCGAGCAAGCCCGTATGCTGTCCAAGGGCTACAAAATGCTGGTGTCCGATGTTGAAGGTGCCAAACAGGTAGCAAAACTGCATTGCGAGCACCACAAAAACCATGGTGCGCTTGAGGTCCATCCCATCGCGGATGTGTACGCCCTTACCCGAAGTAACGGTATCGGGCGTATAAGCAAAGGTGAAAAAGCCATCGTAAAGCGTATGTAGAAAGGGTGACTTTTTCTTATCCGGTTCAATCTTTTTGAAAAAATCAATCAGTGCCATGACGTTGGTAATAAGTTGTTGTTGTGTTCAGGTGAATATACACGAACTACCGTTTAACCCTGTAGCCTCATTTCCTCCAAGCCTTCGCGCAGAATGGCTTGGAGGGGTTGCTTGGAGGTACAGGCAAATTCGCAAAGCGCCAGGTCCTCTTCCGTCAACTCGTAGAGACCCAAGCCTTCCATCCGTTCGAAATCATTGGCCATTATGGCCTTCATCAAGTGTTGGGGGTAAATATCCATTGGCAATACCTCTTCGTACTGTCCGGTGACCACAAAAGCGCGTTTTTCGCCGTGGGTATTGGTATCGACTTTGATCTTGGTATCGCTGAAGATAACGTTCGTCGCGTAGGTACGCGACACACTGGGGCGGATGCCGCTGGGCACCAACCAACCAAACATATCGTAGTGGTCCCCTTCTTCTACCGAAGTGACCTGATCGTCGTAGAAGTCGAGAAACGCTTCTTCGTTTTTCTGTACCCCACTCAGCAGATCACCCGAAATGAGGCGAATCTTGGTATCGGTAAGCTCCTCCTTGACCAAATCCCCGATCTTGGCGCCCTGGTAAGTCCGTACGTAGCGGGGAGCCTTAAACTCCGAGCCGGAGAGGGCCACTACTCTGGACGTATTGTAGCGGCCTTCGGTAAACAGCCGTCCGATGACGAGGACGTCGTGAACGCTGAGGGTCCAGACCTTTTCGCCCGCGTTGATGGGATCGACGTGGTGAATCTGTACCCCGACGTTGCCGCTGGGGTGGGGGCCGTTGAACCAGTTGAGCTGAACGTTTTGAGCCTCGGAATACACGGCGGCGGGCATTTCGTCACCACGGGCATCGAGGCCAAGGTGAACGGTGCCTTCGGTCAGCTTATTGAGGATATCCAATCCCTTTTGGAAGGCGGCTTCCTGGCCCCGTACCGCAAGGTTGAGATTGGGGGCGAGGGGAGCGGAATCGAAAGTGGAGACGAAGATGGCCTTGGGTTGGTCGGTGGGCTCGGGAACGACGTCAAAGGGACGCTGACGGATCAGGGTCCAGGCGCCGGTGTCGAGCAGGAAGTTGACCAAATCCTCCCGGCTGCCCTCGGCTTCGTCGAAGCTGGGCAATTCGCGGTGCTTCTGCTCCTTGTCGGCCAAGATATCGACCCGGGCGATGGAGCGTTTGGCACCGCGGTCGATGCTGATGACTTCGCCACTAACGGGAGCCACATAATGGATGGCGGGCCGCTTTTTGTCAAAAAACAGATGATCGCCCGCCTTGACTTCATCGCCGACGGCCACCTCCATTTTGGGGATGGGCGACATGCCGATAAAGTTGGGGGGTTGGATGGCGAAGGTATTGCCCCGGGGGGCCTCCTCCACTTCGGAGTGGGGAACGCCTTCCACTGGAATATCAAATCCACGCTTGAGGTGAAAATAGGGGGCGTTACCTACGAAGGGAGGCGTTTTTGGGCTAAACATATCCCCAAAGTTGGGAAAGATCGAGTAGTTGACTCCGGTCTTGTCCGCTCCCGTTTCCTTGGCCTCGATTCGCAGCATGTTGTCGGCAACCTGTAGGATGACGCCCAGTAGGAAGAGGGCAGCAACCAAGGCCAGCGTAATCATGACGTAATTGCTACCATCCGAGCAGGAATGAGAATCTATATATTCCGTTCTTCAAGACTATCTAGGTTTTGTTTCTAAAATAAGTATCAAATCACCGCAAAGATAGGAAGCTTTTGCGACTAAAAAAGGCCATGATTTGCAATTTTGGCGGGGGTGTTTTTATTTAGATTTTTTCTAAATAAAACTTTCAGGCCTCGTTTTTCGGACGCCTTAACAATGCTGTCTAAGCTTTGTCCGGGCGTAAAAATCGGTGCCGTTCGACCCAGTAACTACCTTTGTGCTGCAATTATCCAAATCATGGTTAATTTTTGTGTTTTTGGATCAAAGAACCTCTACTAGTGCTCCACCTCCCGGGAAATTTATCCGTCCTCTGATCCCTTACGCGGTCGAATCGGAACTCCCGGAGGAGGAGCTTATTGCTCGCCGATGTTTTTTATCGGGTTTGTTGAGAGGGGTGGTTGCCCATTTGGTGGGAATTGCTTATTTTTCGTCGTAGCAGTTGAGAAATCAAGGCTAATTTCACTTCCGATATTGCTGGCCATAAACAGTCCCCGGTAGGGGTCGCACCCAAGCGCAACCCAAGCAAGTGTCACCGCGATGAATGATCTATATTCCCAGGAATTGATCACGGTACGTGCTATGTCCGTGTCCATATAGAAAACACCTTCACCGAAAGAAGGTTGGCAAAAAGGGAGTGTTGGTGAGTTGGAGAAAGGACCCGCTAAACCACATGATCCAACGATCTGGCACTCCTGCCTTTTTGGCCGTTGGCCTTCCACTCCCGCCACCAGGCCCGGTAGCCGATAATGGCGATAATGGTGTACGCCACAAAAAGCAGGGCAAAGAGATATCCTCCCCGCGTGTAATACAGATAAACGTAAACCGCATCGATCGCGATCCAGTACAACCAGTTCTCCAATTTGCGCTTTACGACCAAAATGGTGGCCAAGACAGAAAATACCGTCGTCCAAGCATCGATGTAGGTGGCGGCTGCGGGCGTATATTCCGCAAAAAAGTACCCGATGGGTAAGGCTAGGGCCAAACCAACCCCCACAATTGCCAAATGCTCCGAGCTGCGCAGGCGACTTACGGGACGCACCTCCCCTTCTGCTCCACGACGCCACTGCTGCCAACCGACGATTCCCATCCCCACGTAAAACAACTGCAACAATGCATCAACGTACAAATCAAAGAGCACGTACGCCGCGTAGGCCCACAGGGCGGAGCTGACAATTCCCCAGGGCCAACACCAAGGATTGCTCCGCGTAGCCAGGACGACGTAAACGATTCCCGTCATGACCGCCAGCAATTCCGACCAGTAGAAAAATCCTTCGCTCTCGGCGGCCAGTAAAAACGAGTCCCAAAATGATGCGAGGTCCATATTTTTATCTTTAGAGCGGTTTGGGTCCCAAATGTAGGGCCCTTTTGCTGATCTCTTCTTACTTTTAGTGCATGAAATTTACCGGAACCGAGCACTACGTTGCTACCGAAGAGCTACAGATTGCGGTCAACGCCGCCATCCACCTGAAAAAGCCACTACTGGTCAAGGGCGAACCCGGAACGGGCAAGACCCTGCTGGCCCACGAGATTGCTCGGGCCCTGGGGAAGCCCATCATCACGTGGCACATCAAATCGACGACCCTCGCCCAGCAGGGGCTTTACGAATACGATGCCGTCTCCCGCCTTCGCGACTCGCAACTCGGCAACGATCAAGTAGAAAACATTGCCCACTACATCAAAAAAGGCAAACTCTGGGAAGCTTTCCAAGCCGAGGCTTCCGTCATTCTCCTGATCGATGAAATCGACAAGGCAGATATCGAGTTTCCCAACGACCTGCTGCTCGAACTGGACAAGATGGAATTCTTTGTTTACGAGCTGGGCCAAACCATCCGCGCGACCCACCGCCCCATCGTCATCATCACCTCCAACAACGAAAAGGACCTGCCCGACGCCTTTCTCCGGCGCTGTTTGTTCCACTACATCCGCTTCCCCGATAAGGCCACCATGCAAAGCATCGTAGACGTACACTTTCCCAACATCGAAACGGAACTGGTCGGCCAGGCCATGCGGCTATTCTACGAACTGCGGGAGGTACGGGGCGTCAAGAAAAAACCCTCCACCAGCGAGCTGATCGACTGGCTAAAATTGCTGCTCTTCGAAAAACTCCAGGCTACGGACCTCTCGGCCATCAACTTGGAAGCCAGTCTTCCCCCCCACCTGGGTGCCCTGATCAAAAACGAGCAAGACATCGAGCTGTTGCGGGCCCTCCTCACCCGTGACCGGAGGTACTAGTCATCGCAATAATACGATTTAGGAATAAAAAAATTCAAACTTTATTCACTTTGATTATCAGCTACTTAGCCCTTATTTTTCGCTATTGGCCGGGTGGG
>CALCCH010000350.1 GCA_937899855.1 uncultured Saprospirales bacterium
CCGTCAGTCGTAGAGGAAGAGAATCGCCTTAGCGGGGGGGAGAACTTTACCAACTTCGATTTTGGTGAAAACGCATTCGGAGGCCAGGGAGATGCCCTGAGCCGCAACGAATCGCGACTCTTCGTGGCGGGAAATGCCCTTTTTCGAAGCAATTGGGTGGCTGCACCGGCTTCGGTTACCTCCCTGGATGGCATCGGTCCGCTGTTCAACGCCATTTCCTGTGGTAGCTGTCACTTCAAAGATGGCCGGGCCGCTCCTTTCGATGAATTCAATAACGCCCGCCCCGGCATCTTGTGGCGACTGAGTATTCCTGGGGTCGGTCCCCACGGGGAGCCCCGCAAGCACCCCGTATACGGCGGCCAACTCCAGGATCGATCCACCCCCCTAGCCACTCCCGAAGCTCAAATCCGTACCACCTACCAGAACGTTACGGGCCAATATGCCGACGGCACCCCCTACACCCTGCAAAAACCCATCTACGACGTTGCTGGCCTGGGGCTACTGGAAAGCATTTCCGAAGCGGACCTCCTCCAGCACGCCGATCCCGACGATCGCGATGGCGATGGTAGTTCCGGTCGGGCCAATCGGGTCTGGAACGTCGTCGAGCAGCAAATGACCATGGGCCGCTTTGGCTGGAAGGCCAACGAACCCACCGTCCGTCAGCAAAACGCCGGCGCCTTTAATGGCGATATGGGTTTGACCTCCAATATTTTCCCCGAGGATGAGTTTAGCTCCCAACAGGAGCAGCAACACCCTGGAATTCCCAATGGTGGCGAACCCGAGGTAAGCGATCAACAGCTCGACCGCATCACCCTCTACGTCAAGGCTTTGGCCGTTCCCGCCAAACGCAATACCAACGATCCTCAATTCGCCGAAGGCAAAGCCCTGTTTGCCCAACTCAAGTGCAACAGCTGTCACGTGCCCTCCTTTACCACCGGTACGGGTAGCGAACTGGCCAGTCTCGATGGGCAAGAAATTTTTCCCTACACCGATCTACTCCTCCACGATATGGGCGAAGACCTCAGCGATGGGCGACCGGATTTTCAAGCCACCGGCCGCGAATGGCGGACTCCGCCGCTCTGGGGAATCGGGCTGATTCGAGTGGTTAACGATCATACGCGACTCCTACACGACGGTCGCGCTCGCAATACGGAAGAAGCCATTCTTTGGCACGGAGGCGAAGCCGAAGCCTCCCGCGAATCATTCAAAACCCTCAACAAAGCGGAAAGAGAGGCCCTGCTCTTTTTCCTCGAAAGCATCTAAATCATGAAATTACTCCAATCCCTACCTTGGTTTGTCCTTCTCTTGGTTTTACTCTCCACCTCCGCCTGTGAAGACGATGCGGCCAACAGTGGGGAGCCCCCCCGGCCCGAATTCGACCGCAACGGATTTCTGACGCATTACGCTGAGAATATAATCGCACCGTCTTTTGCGGCCTTACTGGCCGAGCTCAACCAAATGGAAGACAACCTAAATGCTTTCAAAGCCAATACCAACGCTTCCAATCTACAAGCCTTGCAAAGTGGCTGGACCGTGGCTTACCGGGCCTGGCTCAGGGTCAATGGTTTTAACTTTGGCCCGGGAGGAAAAAGCGGTCTGGTACGGACCCTAACCGACGAATTGGGTAGCTTTCCCGTCGACGTCGCCACCATCGAAGAGCGGGTAGCTTCGGGAGAATTTGACTTTGAAGATTCGAAACGCTTGGCCCGTGGATTTTTGGCCATCGAATACTTGCTTTATCGCAATGGCGAGGCGGCCGAAACGCTGGCCAGCTTTGATCAGAATCGACTGGCTTATTTGGAAGGGGCCCTGGGGGCGATAAAGAACCGCATTCAGAGTGTAAGCAACGACTGGAATGGAGCTTACGCTACTGAGTTTATTCAGAATAATGGTACTGACGTCGGCAGTTCGACTACCCAACTGTTCAACGAATGGGCCCGGAGCTTTGAGACCATCAAGGATCTAAAACTGGCTACTCCGATGGGTATCGTCGCGGGACAGTACGGTGTCAAACCGGAGGCGGTGGAGGCTTTCTACAGTAAACAATCCGCCGCATTTTTACGTCATCATTTCGACGCCATCGTCGAACTTTGGTATGGTCAAATCGCCGGGACGGAAGATCAAATTGGGTGGGACGATTACCTCCGCTCCGTCGAAGGCGGTAGCGATTTGGCCGCTGCTACCGAAACGCAAATTCAAGCGGTGTACAGTGCTTTTTCAAAACTTCCCAACGACCGTAGTCTCCAAGAATTGATTGCGGAGGAAGACACTAATGTAGCTGCGGTTCACCTGCAAATTCAGGAACTGTCCCGTTTTTTTAAGACCGATCTGAGTAGCCTCCTTGGCCTGGCGGTTACCTTCAGCACCTCGGATGGCGATTGATCGATCAGCGGCCACGCCTTCTTACTGGGAAAGATTGGTGACGGACCCGATTCTCATTTACCCACTCGTCACTTTTAGAATCCTCTTCGGTAGTCTGCTGCTATTCAGCACCACTCGCTTTCTCGTCTTGGGTTGGATAGAGCCGCATTACGTCGAGCCAAGTTTCCACTTTCGTTACTACGGATTTGACTGGTTGCCCATTCTCGGTGGTCACTGGCTCTACCTCATTCACGGTTTGCTCCTCCTGGGAGCGCTGGGTTTTACCCTGGGCTACCGTTATCGCTGGGCGGCCCTGTTGGTGTTTACCAGTTTTACCTACCTCGAACTCATCGACCTCAGCTTTTACCTCAACCACTATTACTTTGTCAGTCTGGTTTGCTTTTTGGCCCTTTTCGTCCCCGCCAATCGCGCCCTGTCGCTCGACGTTCGTTGGGGACGGCGGACCTACGCCAATCACGTACCCGCCTGGACGATCAATGCCTTTAAGCTCTTGATCGCCATCGTCTACTGCTACGCGGGGCTCGCTAAGATCAATGCGGATTGGTTGCTCTACGCCCTACCGCTCAAAATCTGGCTACCGGCCAAGGACGGGCTGCCCCTGCTTGGCCCCCTCTTTGCCTGGGATTGGACGCCCTACCTCTTCTCCTGGGCCGGTATGCTATTCGATACCACCATTGTCTTCTTTTTGCTCTACCGCCCCACCCGCATCCTGGCCTACCTGGCTGTCGTCGTCTTTCACCTCCTCACCGGCCTCCTCTTCCAGATTGGCGTTTTTCCCCTGGTTATGATTGGCGTGGTGACGATCTTTTTCTCGCCACCCTGGCACCGTCAACTGTTGCGAAGACTGGCCCGTTGGTTCGACCCCTGGCACCTCGCCCGGCTGGATCAGGTCGCGGTGATCCCGTACCGGCTTCCCATTTCGCGGCGGCGACCCTTGCTGTCCCTACTGATGTTCTTCTTTGTCTTTCAACTCCTCTTTCCTTGGCGCTACCTGGCCTATCCCGGCAATCTGTTTTGGACGGAAGAGGGCTACCGGTTCAGCTGGCGGGTCATGTTGATGGAAAAGTCGGCGACGGCGACCTTCTACCTCCGCGAGGCGGCATCGGAGCGTGAGAAAATAGTGATCAACCGTACCTTTCTCAGTCCGCATCAGGAAAAGCAAATGGCGATGCAGCCCGATATGATTCTGCAATTTGCCCACCATTTGGCCCGGCATTACGGGACGGAGGCACGTCCCATCGAATCGGTACGGGCCGAGGTATACGTTACCCTGAACAGCCGACCCAGTCGACTACTCATCGATCCCCAGTTCAACTTGTTGGAGGCTCGGGAGGGGTGGCGGCCCAAATCCTGGATCTTACCTTTTAATCCACCCGCTTCCCAAAGCGCCAGATGATGCCGTAAAAGAGGAGTAGACTGATGATGATCAGGACGATGGAAATCAACCAGCCCCCACCGAGTAGGGTCGAGACGCCGCCGGCCATAAGGGCGACCGAACCGACGATCAGGGCGTAGGGCATTTGGGTCCGTACGTGGTCGATGTGGTTACAGTCGGAGGCCAGAGAGCTGAGGATGGTCGTATCCGAGATGGGGGAGCAGT
>CALCCH010000351.1 GCA_937899855.1 uncultured Saprospirales bacterium
CCCCACCCAAATCATCGGGGAGGGCCCTCCGCAGGAAGACCATACGCCACCCCCCACCGACCGTTACCAACCGAAGATGGGGGATCCCCCGAGCGGTGGTGGGAGTTGGCGCTGGGCTTTACTGCTACTGCTGCCGTTACTGGTCGGAGGGACCTACTGGTACCTCAACGGAACGGGAGGCCAAAAGTCAACGACGATGCTTCCCGGAGAGCCCGGCGAACCGTCTCCGGCCCCGGTCGAAAAGGTGCTCTCTTTCCGCGAATTGGATCGCGCCGTGTACACCGTTCAAAAAGATGCCGAGGCCCTGGCGGCTCTGGTACCGGAGATCGAAAAGGCAATTGCGGCGCACCCCAAGGACTACGAACCCCGCCGAATCATGGCCAATAACTTGGCCTACCGCAATCTGGCGCGGGAAGCTTTTTCCCAACTCAAGCGCAGTGCCGAGCTGGCCCTCCTGAGTCAGCAACAAAGCGAACTGCTGCAAAAGCTCCGGGAGGATCAGCAACGGGCCTACCGGACGCTGTCGCTGCGCTATCCCGAACAGTGGAACGTGATCATCAAGCGCTTGTCCGAATGAGGGCCCGTTTTTCAAATGCTCAAAACCATTACCATGAAAATAAAATTCCGACTTTTTTCACGTCTCCCACTCCCGCTTCTGGTGGGGGCCCTGATGAGCCTGTTGGCCTGTGGTCCGGGCGAGGTAAACGTGGTCGACTTTACCCTCAACGGGCGCAGCATCCGCTCTAGCGCTACCGAACCTGCCGACCCCAACGATACCACCCAGGTCCTGTCCGTTTTTACGGGGGATACCTTGTACATCCGCGATGTTTCCCAGCCGGCCGAGAACGTGGAGCAGCGCTCTTGGGATACGGACGGCGACGGGCTGGGGGAAGCGGCCTATCAAGACGCTAAGTTTTTCCCGGTCGCCTTTGAAGAGGTAGGGATGCAGCAGATCAAACTGGTGGTCAATGAGAAAGCGCCCGGCGTTTCCAAGTGGATCATGGTCAACGAAATTTACCAGGGGCCCAAGATCACTTTTATCCAGCCTTACGCCAGCGAAACGGTCGGAGAGCGCAATTATACCATCGAATGCAATATCGCCAACGTCCTCTTTTCCGAAGAGGTCAGCCTGAGCATAAACGATCGGGAAATGGGTTTTGATTTTGACCCGGAGAGTGGGGATTTGCGGGCGGAGGTGCGGCTATTCCGGGGCGATAATGAGGTGCGCTTGTTGGCAAAAAATTTTGAGGGGGAGGTAGAGGAAATCCGGGTGGTGACTTATGCCAAGGCCAGCCCCACCGCCGTGGCCGCCCCGCCCCGACCAAGCACCCGGCCCCGCCCCCGCAGTACGGCTCCCGCCAAGCCCGCCAGCCCACCCCCGCCGCCGCCGGCTCCACAGTTTAAATCCGCCGCCGCTACTGCTGCGGCCGCCAGTCAGTACACCAAGGACTGTGTAGACCTTTACTCGCGTTCTACCTTTTCCTTTAACGTCCGTACCAAGGCCCAGGCGGTTAACCTACAGTCCTTTAAGTTGTACACCAACACCTGCGGCCGACTCATCGTAACGCTTTCCGGCCCGGGGCTCGACGAAGAATTTACCGCCAGCCTCAACGGTGGGCGCAGTCAGATTTCCTTTGGTGCCATTGACCCCATCCTCAGAGCCAATTCCGATTATACGATATCCTGTAAATCCACCACGGGGGGCGGTTGTACCGAAACGACGCCCGCCCGTTTTGAAAATGCCACGGAATGTGCCCTGAGTTCCCGGCCCTCTCCTTACCTGACGCTCACCGAGCCGGATGGTAAATTTATCTATGACCTCAAATTTCTTTATCCATGACAATTAAACGACTTTTTTGGCTGGGGCTTCCACTGTTCCTAGTCTTGGGGCCCATCCGTCTGTCCGCTCAGTGCGATGCCATCTCGGTTGAGGCGCGGAACAACCAGGGCCAACTCATCAACGGCAGCAATGTTTGCGATGGGGAAGACATCAGCCTGTCGGTGACTTCCTCCAACTGTATGCCCGCCGTAGCTTCCGTTCGTTGGTTCGACGAAAATGGGCTGTTCGCCGGAATGGGAATGAACATCACCGTCTCCGCCAGTACCGGTAGTCCCTCGATCCAGACTTTATCCTATTTTGCCGTACTCCGCGACGCGTCGACCGATCCGATCGATAGCTCCGAGCTTATCGACATTGCGGTCAATCCACTGCCCAACGTCACGATCACCCCGACGCCGCCGGCTCCGGTATGCGCGGGGACCCTCGTTACCCTCAATGCCTTGCCTTCTGGGGGAGCGGGTAACTATACCTACAGTTGGGCCAATCCGCCCGGAGGCAGTAGCAGTGCTCCTAACGTGACTCCCTTCACTACGACCAACTACTCCGTCACCGTGACCGATGCGATTGGTTGTTCGAATGTGGACACGGAGAATTTACTCGTCAATGCGCGCCCCACCGCTACCATCTTTGCACCCACAACGACGACCTGCCCCAACGTACCCATTACCGATCTGACGGCCTGTGGCAACGGCGGCGGCAATACCTACTCCTGGTCGCCCAATACCTTTCTTTCCAATCCCAATATTTGTAATCCAACCTGGACGCCCACGGGACAGGTATCCATCGAGTATACGCTAACGGTGACCAACCCGGAGGGCTGTACGCAATCCAATACGGTTACCCTAAATACCCAACCCGAACCCAATCCTACGATCAGCTCGGCCAATCGCGTTTGCGTGGGGCAAAATCTATCCTTGGAAGGACTGGGCGGAGGCAATTGTTCGTGGAGTAGTAACCGCGGAAGCGTTAGCCCCGCCAATAATTGCAATGCCAATTTTTCGGCGAATACGCCCGGGCCCGTAACCATTACCTTGGTGATGAGTATCGGCGCTTGTTCGCGGACCGTCACGAAGCAGATCGACGTGGACCCCGCTCCGGTCATCAATCCCGTGGGAGCGTCGGGCTGCCCCAATACGCCCATCTCGCTCAGTTGTGGTAGCTCAGGGGGCAACGAAACCTACACTTGGATGCCCAGTACGGACTTGGATGATGCCTCCAGTTGTACCCCCATTTTCACGGGTGCCGCTTCGAGGGCTTACACGGTGACCGTCAGGAGTGCGGAGGGCTGTAGCAGTACGGGTACGGTGGACGCGACGGTTTTTGATCCGCCCACCGGAGGGGTACAAATCAATACGGGCGCTCCTACCATTTGCTCGGGAGGGGTGCTTACGCTAGAGGCAACCGGTGGTGCCTCCTACGAGTGGTCGACAGGAGCGATGACGTCCGTTTTGACGACCGCCCCCGTAACGGAGGATACCAACTTTCGGGTCACCGTGACCGATGGGAACAATTGTACCGACGTGGCGACCCGCCGCATCGAAGTGGTGGATCAACCTACGGCCAGCATTGAAGGGGTCAGCGTGATTTGCGCCAGTGAGCCTTTTACCCTCAGCGCGGTCAAGACGGGGGGGATTGGCAATACGACCTACAGTTGGAAAATTGGCAATGATCCCTTTGGTGCGGAAAGTGCGAATCCGGACTTGCCCCAGTCCATCACGGGCTCGACTACCTACCAGGTACGGGTGATCTGTGATGGTTACGCCTGTGATGCGGCGGTGTCATCGGAAGCGTTGGTGAGTGTGGTTCCTACGCCGGCGCCACTGATTGAGGGAGCCACTAGTATTTGTCGCAACCAACAGGTCTTGTACCGGGTAGACAATCCCACCTCGCAGGAGGATAGCCGTTTTGAATGGAGTATTCCCCTGGAGCCCGTCACGACGGATATCCAAATTTTTGGACCCTACGCCTTTGTGCACTGGTCGGCGGATAACGATGGCGATACGGCTAACGTGAGGGTAACCGAAAAGATCGGAGATGATAATTCCAATTGCGAGGGTAATGATGAATTAAACGTGACGATTAGCAGTGCGACTTCCCGCGGACCGGCACCGATCTTATACGAAGCTTTTAACAATCTCTTTATCGTCAACGATCCCGAGGCGACTTGCTACCAGTGGGGCTTTCTGGATACGGTGTCGTGGGAGTTTTCCGAGATTCCCGGTGAAACCTTTCAGGCCTTCGTGGCGGGGAATGCCTTCTCTGAATCGCGTATTTACTGGGTCAAGACCTGGGACGGTGATTGTGACAACGAGCAGTGCGCCAGTATCTCCTTCCGGGCGGAGGAGGTGGAAAGCATTTTTC
>CALCCH010000352.1 GCA_937899855.1 uncultured Saprospirales bacterium
GCTGCGGCAGGGTCATTTTCGCCCCTACTTCGTTGCCAAAAGCGTCACGTAGCGAAGGCTATGCTCCGTTTTGGCGCCTCGTAGGGACGTAGATGACCGCTCCCTCGCCAGCAAAAACATTGTGAGATAGCTTCTAGAAGAGCAAAACAGTACGATTGGACTTATCCTTTGCAAAGAGAAGAGTGAATTATTGGTAGAGTACACCTTACCAGATTCGGAGAGTCAGCTATTCGCCAGTAGATACGAAACGGTACTTCCCAGTAAGCGAGAACTACAAATGCTACTGAAAGAAAAAGGAAAATAGGCGCCACGACTGACACTTTAAAGAGGCACTAGCGTCCATTAAGACCATTGGGAAGCGGCAATATTGGGCCCCTTCAATAAGAAATCTTGTGATCGGAAATCGGACTCGACGTCAATTTCTTTAGGGGGGGCGCAAACTGGGTCAGCTTGATCCCGCTTACCGCCGCCTTGTATTCCTCAATGGTGGGCGTACGACCCAGGATGGCGGAGAGGACGACCACCGGCGTCGACGCCAGCAGGGATTCTCCTTTCTTGCGATCCGAATCCTTGACGACCCGCCCTTGGAACAAGCGGGTGGAAGTAGCCATCACGGTATCCCCTTTTTCGGCTTTTTCCTGATTGCCCATACACAGGTTACAACCCGGCCTTTCGAGGTACAAGATGTTATCGTACTCCGTCCGGGCGGAACTCTTGGGAGCCGTATCGTCAAATTCAAAACCGGAATACCGCTGGAGTACTTCCCAGTCACCTTCCTCCTTTAGTTCATCGATGATGTTGTAAGTGGGAGCGGTCACGACCAGCGGGGCCCTAAATTGGACTTGTCCGTGTTGTTGCTCCAGGTTTTTCAACATCTTGGATACGATCTTGATGTCTCCCTTGTGGACCATACAGGAGCCCACGAAGCCCAGATCGACGTGTTTTTCACCACTGTAGTAAGAAAGCTCGCGGATGGTATCGTGCGTGTAGCGCTTGGAGACGTCTTCGTTGTGTACGTCCGGGTCCGCAATCATGGGCTCGTCGATGATGTCCAGGTCCACGACAAATTCTGCGTAGTATTTGGCATTGTCGTCTGGGGTCAGGGGTGGTTTTTTGCCCGACCGCACTTCATCGATGCGCTGATTGGCCTTATCGATCAAACCTTGCAGGACTTGTTTTTCATTGTCCATGCCCTTGTCGATCATAATCTGGATCCGGCCTTTGGCAATTTCCAGCGACTCGATCAGCGTATCGTCCTGCGAAATGCAGATGGAGGCCTTGGCTTTCATCTCGGCGGTCCAATCCGTAAAGGTAAAGGCTTGGTCGGAGGGCAGGGTGCCGATGTGGACCTCGATGACCCGACCCTGGAATACATTTTCGCCCTTAAATTCTTTGAGCATTTGGGATTGGGTGGCGTGTACGACGTCGCGAAAGTCCATGTGATCTTTCATCGATCCTTTAAAAGTCACCTTTACCGATTCGGGGATCGGCATGGAGGCCTCGCCCGTGGCCAGGGCGAGGGCGACGGTACCGGAGTCGGCGCCGAAGGCCACGCCCTTGGACATGCGCGTGTGGGAGTCGCCCCCGATGATGATGGCCCAATCGTCGATCGTGATGTCGTTCAGTACCTTGTGGATGACGTCGGTGAGGGGTGCGTATTGGTGTTGGGGATGACGGGCCGTAATGAGGCCAAAGTCATTCATAAACTTCATGAGCCGGGGAATGTTCTCCTGCGACTTCAGGTCCCACACCGAGGCCGTGTGACAGCCCGATTGGTAGCCCCCGTCCACGATGGGGGAAATCACGGTAGCGGCCATCATTTCCAGTTCCTGCGAGGTCATCAGCCCCGTCGTATCCTGCGATCCGACGATGTTGACTTCCACTCGGACGTAGGAGCCCGCGTGCAGGGTAGCTCCCGAGGTGCCCACCGCATTTTTATTGAAAATCTTTTCCACGGCGGTAAGGCCTTGTCCCTCTTGCGAAATCTCTTTGGAGGGCGCGAATACCGGCGGCATTTCAATGCCCAGGGTCTTGGCGGCAAAGGCCTGTAATTTTTTACCAAAGACGATGGCGTAGGACCCACCGGCCCGCATAAATTCTACCTTCTGAGGAGTAAAAGCCGAGGAGATGTCCATCACCTCTTCCGTACCCCGGTACAGCTTCTTGGTCTTGGTGTTGATCGTAAGTACCGTACCCGTATCAATGGAGTAAGCTTGCTTTAGGATGGGTTCGCCTTCCGCATCCACCACGAGGTTGCCCGCTTCGTCGTACTGCTTGACCCAGTTCTTGAGGTCTAGCCCGATGCCTCCGGTGACCCCCACCGTCGTGAGAAAAATCGGTGAGATGCCATTGGTGCCCGCCACGACGGGAGCGATGTTGATGAAGGGGACGTAGGGACTGGCGGGTTTTCCAATCCAAAGGGCGACGTTGTTGACCCCCGACATTCTGGAGGATCCCACGCCCATGGTGCCTTTTTCGGCAATCAGCATGACCCGCTTGTCAGGATGGGCTGCTTGCAAGGCCAACAGCTCATTTTGTTGCTTTTTATTGTGCTCAAACATACACTGGCCGTGTAGCTCGCGGTCGGACCGGGAGTGGGCATCACTGCCGGGCGAGAGCAAATCGGTCGAGATGTCCCCAATTCCCGCCACGAAGGTCACCGCCTGGATTTCTTCCTCGACTTCCGGCAGTTGGGTTTGAAACTCGGCCCGTGCGTAGCTTGCGATGAGCTCCTTGGCGATCCCGTTGCCCTGCCGATAGGCGGCCTCCAGCCGCTCCGTGTCCGCCTCGTACAGAAATACCTGGGTTTTGAGGACCTTGGCCGCCTCCCGGGCAATGGTCGCATCCGTCCCCAAAGCCAGATTCAGCAGTACTTTGATGGAGGGTCCTCCTTTCATGTGGGACAGTTGCTCGAAGGCCGCGGCCGGGGAGATTTCCGCTACCGTCACTTCCCCCAAGATGATTTCCTGGAGAAACTGTGCTTTGACCCCCGCGGCACTGGTGGTGCCGGGCAGTACATTATAGAGGAAGAAATTGAGGGATTGGGCGCGATGCGGATGATCTTTTACTTTGATCTGTTCGATGACTTCACTCAATAGTTCTGCCCCATCGATGGGTTTGGGATGAAGTCCTTGTCCTTTTCTTGCTTCGATCTCTTGGAGGTATGCTTGGTATCTTTTCATAACAACTGTTCCTTTTTGCTAAAAAAGTTCGTATTTCTTAGAACTACGAAATTATACAATTTGCCTATTTTAGAAAAGTATCTTTGGGGCTTAATTGGAGCGTACCCCAAAATTATCTTGTCGGTGACGTATTTTCAAAAAAAGCGCCAAATTGTGGCTGCCAGCGAAGCATCAGCGGCCAGCCCCTACGGTACTCTAAGTCGGTCGTATTCCATGTAATCGGCCGTTGCCTGGGCCACCGCCTCACCGTGAATCTGCTCTACGATGTGAAAAGAGAGGTCGATTCCCGCCGAAATTCCCCCGGAAGTGTAAGTTTTACCGAAGTGAACAAAGCGTTGGTCTGGCTGGGGAAGCCCCGTAGGGACCATTTCGCGCAGGTGCTCGTAGACGCCGTGGTGCGTACAATAGACCTGACCATCCAGCAAGCCCATTCGACCCAGTAAGCGGGCGGCGGAGCAGATACTGAGGGTAAATTCCGTATTGGCGTGCATCCGGCCAATCCAAGCGAGGGTATCCTTGTCTTCCATTATCTGGCGCGTTCCCGAACCGCCGGAGAGAATTAGGATATCGAGCGGGGGACAGTCCTGAAAATCGTACTGGGGATTGACGGAAAGTCCGTTGACGGCCCGGACGGGTGCTTTGTTTTTGGCGACCAAAAAGGCGTCGAAGAGTTGAAAATCGTGTACTTCGGAGCACACCGAGAACACTTCAAAGGGGCCCGCAAAATCGAGGACTTCGGCCTCGTCGAATACTAGAATGCCTACTTTTCTTTTCATATGCTGTGAGCTTTGGTGGAGGAAAATAAGGAGTACCTACTGTTCTTTAAAAAACAAAGGATTGTTGGTAAAGTTACGATCGGTCAGCGTTTTTAAAAAGGCGATGAGGTCTGATTTTTCCGTTTCCGACAGGGGAATGCCCAAGCGGCCATCCTCCCGGCGGAAGGTGGGATCCAAACTGGGAGAGTCCACCATGCCGTCGGAATAGTGATCCAGGACGGCTTGGAGGCTGTTGAAGCGGGCGTTGTGCATGTAGGGGCTGGTGAGGGCCACGTTGCGGAGGCTGGGCACCATAAATTTCCCGCGATCCCCTTCGTAAGCCGTGATCAACTCGCGCCCCACGTCCGTAAAACTGCTGTCCAGCCCATTGTTGCGGTAGCTTTCGTCGGTCAGTAAAATGCCCGAATGGCAGCCCTGGCAGTGGGTTTCGAAGAGGGCCAGGCCCCGCGCTTCGGCGGGTTCGAGGGAGTATTCCCCGGCCAGGTGCTGATCGTAGAGCGACTGGTTGGAGATCATCAGGGCCATGAATTGGGAAAGGGCGTGGAGCAATTGGGGCGTATTGATGCGATTTTGCCCAAACACCTCCCCAAACAGGCCGGAATATTCGGGATCGGCATTGAGCTTGTCGATGACCCGACCAATTTCCTCCTGCATTTCCACCGGATTTTCAATAGCGTTGAGCGGTACGAAGTCGAGGTGGGTAGCACCACCATCCCAAAAGAACTCCCGGCGGAAGGCCAGGTTGACCAACTGTGGGGCATTGCGCGTTCCCGTGGCCCCACCCACGCCAATGCTGACCGGATGGAGGGGAAAATCGGCGAAGGCCAGCGACTGGTTGTGACAAGAGTTGCAGGAAACGGTATTGTCGAGCGACAAAATTGGATCGAAAAAGAGCCGTTTGCCCAGTCGAAATCCCGCTTCGCTGACCGGATTGTTGTCGAAGGTGTAGGTGGCGGGAGGGAAATTTGCCGGTGCTACAAAGGCGTAGGGATCGTCGGGGGCGGGAAGGGGCTCCACCTGATCATCCGATCGGCAGCCGGCCAGCAGAAGACAAAGGAGGCCCCCCACCAGGAGGTGGGTGGGCCAGCCATAAAATTCAGGTATGCTAAAGGTAATTTTCCTCATTGGCGCAGGATTATTGGTGGACGTGATCCACCGTAAAGGCCGTGGCCAGGTTTTTAGCGATCTCGCTACCCAGTGCGGGGGCGTGCACCGAGAAGGTCGTCGAAAAGTCGACCGTTGCGTGGGGCCCCGCAATCATCGTGAGCAGGTTCATCTCGATGTGGGCATTGGGCTCCAATCTTTCCCCAACGCTTACCGAAGAGGGGAAGGGGATACTGTTGCGCTTGACGTTGTTGACCATACTGGGGTTGTCGGGCAGGTCTTTCCAGCCGCCAATGTGTAGCTGGACCGCATTTTCGGGAGCCCACTGGGTGGCCTCGGCGGGCGAAGCGGGCGAGCGACCCTCAAAGGCAAAGCCGATGTACCCCGCATCCCAGTTCCACAACCATCCACCCTCGGCGGGGTCGAGTACGCCACCCGTGGCGCCTTCCGACACGGCATCCGCATCCACTCCGATGGTAAAGTTTACTCGGTCGTATTTGCCCGCCGGTACCTCATTCAAACGGATCGTCCGCGAATTCGCATCGCTTTCCAGCACGTGGTAAAACCCCTTGACCTCGTCGGGATCGGCACTGGTGGCCATTTCGTCGGCGTAGTATTCTCCGTTGGGTCCCGTCAGCTCAATTTTGGTGATGTAGTAGCCCAATAGGGTGATGTTAAAATCCTGGTTGTTGCCATTGACGTAGTCAAAGTTTTCGTCGTCCGTTCCGACCAGTGACAATTCACCGTCACCATATACATTGTCGAAAACGAGATCAAACGTACCAAACTCCTGGGGTTCCGCTGGTTCGGGGACGTCGTCCTCCTTGCGGCAGGCACTGAATACGAAAAGGATGCTAAGGGCAAAGCACAGCGCTTTGTAATTACTTAAGTACATGTTCAAAATTTTGAAAATGAAGAAATAGGCTACGGTCTGAATAACGCCTCTGGCAGCACAGCACATTTGGTGCTGGGCAAATCATTGTTTGGGCAATGCCCACCACGGTACCGTTCGCAACGGAACAAGTCCCTAGCTAAAGGGGTACGCGTTGTGATGACCAAACGAACGGTTTAGCAAAAAGTAGTGGAATACGGATTTGGCGTTAGCTCAACTACAAATGGGCGGACGAAAGATCCCAAAAGTCACTTCCTGAGAACGGCGTAGGATGCCACTCGCAAATGTTTTGGATTGGTCGGTAAAGGATTGATTATCAATGGTTTCGATGACGACGCCAGGGTGGTTTAGTACCTGGCGTTCTCCCCATTCAAAGGGCATTTTATCATTGGTGTCCTGGGCTTCTTCCAACTGATCGGCGAGGACACATTTTCCCGAGCACATCAACTGGGGACGATCCTGATTGCGGCAATGCTGCGCCGCAATGGAGTCCCGTTGGTACTCAAAGGCCATCCAGATCAAGGTTGCTTCAAAAGCATTGAACAGGAGGAGGATGAGAAATAATATGTTGGTAAATGCTCTCAATTGGATCAATGAATACTGCAATATACAATATATCCCTGGGCTCGGTCAACTTTAGTCTCCACAAAATTGCGATTTGACCGAGACCTTACCAATCTTTGACGATCGCGTTGATTTGGGCGGGCTTACAGACCGGTCGTCTCTTGTTTTTGGGTGAGGAGGTAACCCCGGGTCAGGGAGAACAGATCGAGTAGAATGTGGCTAAGCACGGCCCACCACAGGGACCCGGTGTAGTAAAAAACGAGGGACCACAAGACCCCCAGCAGGAAGGCATAGGTCGTATTGCGCCAACCGGATACGATGTGGCCCAGGGCGAAGGCCAGGTTGGTCAGTAGGATGGCTAGGGCGGGCTCCACAAACAGACTGAGTTGCCAATACAAGAAACCACGAAACAACAGCTCTTCACAAAAACCGGCGGTAAAGGCCAGGACG
Source organism: uncultured Saprospirales bacterium (assembly GCA_937899855.1). Taxonomy (GTDB): domain Bacteria; phylum Bacteroidota; class Bacteroidia; order Chitinophagales; family Saprospiraceae; genus CALLVY01. Next base: position 6,969 of record CALCCH010000352.1, read on the forward strand.
ATGGAGGTGCGGTAATCGCGTTCGTTGTAGGGCATCATCAGCATGATTTGGCCGTAGTAGCGCTGCATTCGGGGCAGTTCGGAATCGCGGAGGGGAATTTGGCGGATCAGGATCCAAAAGAGCAGTCCCGGAAAGACGAGGGAGAGGATGTCCCAGGGGTTGTTGAGCCAGTGCATGCCTACCAAGTGCCAGGACCGGTCGAAGTACCACATCCCGCAGAGTACGGCGATGGACAGGAGCCATTGGAGGAGGATGGTGCTGAGGTAGAGGGCCCGCTTTTCGTTGCGGTAGAGTTCCAACATTTTGCGTGCCTGGGGCGCACTGACGTAGCCATAGCCCGGATAGATCAGGCCAATTAAGACGGCTAAAAGTAAAAAGTAATAGGCACCCATCACTGGCAAAACTAGAAAATTTACACTTTTTATAATGGGTAAAATTCTGATTTCGACGAAATTTTGGGGGAAGTGGCCAGAAAAACCGTCTTTTTTGCCTCAAATTGTAAAAAAGATTCAATTAAAATGGCCTTTGGTTGAGGTTTAACTTAGTTTTGTTGTAAGCCTTTTTCTGCTCCGCTTTAAATCGCTTGCATTTTTTTATTTTTTAATTTTTTTTGTATGAACATTTTTGTTGCAAAGTTAAACTTTGACACCCAAGAGCACGACCTGCGGGCTGCTTTTGAAGAATTCGGCCAAGTAGACTCCGTAAAGATCATCATGGACAAGTTTACCGGTCGTTCGAAAGGTTATGGCTTCGTGGAGATGGCCAGTGACGATGAGGGTTACGCAGCCATTAACGAATTGAACGATTCTTCTCTCGACGGAAGAACAATCGTAGTTAAAAAAGCTGAGCCAAGAGAGCGTAGAGGTGGTGGTGGCCGTGGTGGCTACGGTGGTGGTGGCAATCGCGGTGGCGGCGGCTACGGTGGCAACCGCGGTGGCGGCGGCTACGG
>CALCCH010000353.1 GCA_937899855.1 uncultured Saprospirales bacterium
AATCCATTTTTCTGGTGAACTAGACCTATTGCCTCGCGACCGGCAACGAAATGTTCTTCTTGCCCGATAGCGCCTTTTTTAACCTCTCCACCTCGGTGATGGCCGATTGCCAGCGGGTAAAATATCCCGATGGCCTTGCACCGGATGTGGAAATCAAAGCGCCGCTGGACTTGTTCGAATACGCGGTGGATTGGATCCACCAAAGTAAGCACTGATGCCCCGCAATTTTCGATACCTTGGCCACGGGGTGGGGTAGGGGACGCAACCACCGCTGGCCCACTTTGTTCCATTAAAAAAAGACCATGACCGCAATTGATGAAATCCTCGAAGCACTTACCTCCGTTCAGGACAAGGTAGTCCTTCACCCTTTGTCGCCCGCCGAAGTGGACCGCAATCGGGCTCAACTTACTCGGCCTATGCCCCCCTACTACACGGAATTCCTGCGCAAAATTGGCTTGAAACAAGACCTCGTTTGGGGACTGAACCACAAGATCTCTCAGTTTAAGGATTTGGGGGATTTCTTGCCTTCTAGCGACTATTTTCAATTTGGCGATAATGGAGGAGATGATTATTGGTTGCTTCGGTTTGGAGCTGGGGAGGACCGGATGGTCTACGCGTACGAATACTACCGGGAGGGGGCCATCAAGCCCCTGGGAAAAACGTTCTACGACCTGCTTTGGGAGGGCTTGAGGGATACGAAAAAACGTTACGATCACCTGGCTTTCAATGACGCAAAAGTCTGGAGGGTCCAGTTTAGCCTCGGAACGGTCAGAGGTCAATTTATGGTCCATCAACTCCGGGATAAACTGGAGGTTCCCATTGAACTGATTCAAGAACCAGTACTCCGGCATACCACCGCGGCTGGTGTGAAGCATTACGAGGGAAGCATCGCGATCAACCAAAGGGAAATCCGATTGAAAAAACAAATCCTCAAAGGAGCGGGTAGAAGCCATCTCAAAAATATCCTTCGGGCTACGGCAGGGTCCTTTTCGCCCCTACTTCGTTGCCAAAAGCGTCGCGTAGCTAAGGCTATGCTCCGTTTTGGCGCCTCGTCGGAACGAAAATGTCCGCTCCCTCGCCAACAAAAACATTTTGAGATGGCTTCTAGTCATTTGTACTTCGATTGGCAGGAGTCCGTAGACGAAATGAAAAGCAACTCGGTCATCGAGCGACTGGATCGGGCCTTGGCCAAATGTAGCTTCAAGCACACGCTGATTGATTACGGCATCATGAACAAAGCGCAACTGGAAGATGGATCAGATTCCACCTGAGCAATGAACGAACGAAAAAGACAAGAATGGATCGCGGAAGGCTACCAGTTGGTAGCCCAGAACGGCTTTGAGCGCCTAACGGTCAAGCTGATCTGCCGGATGGTCGCCAAGAGCAAATCCTCGTTTTACCATTACTTTGGAGAACTGGAGCTGTTCAAGGACGCCCTACTGACCCACCACGCAAAGCGTGCCCACCAATTCGCCCGCGATATTGATGCTTGCCAGCAGGTGGAACCCGACTTGGTCACGGTACTGATGGACTACCGGACGGATATTTTCTTTTACAAACAGGTGCGGATGTACCGGGACCATTCGACCTACAAAAAATACGGCCAACAGATTTTTGACCTCTACGAAAATGCCGTACTGGAAAAATGGGTAGACTATTTTAAACTCAACGACCGACCCTTGTTTGCGCGCAAGTTCAACAAGTTCTTATCCGAGCATTTTCTCATGTCCATTTCCTTTGATACCTACTCCCGGGATTGTCTTAAATACTTCTTATTCGAGCTCTGGGAAATGGTGCACCAGCTTAAAAAGGGGAATTAATGGGCTGTTTTGTACCCCCCGGTCTATAAATCGCTGCCTAAGATGACGTTATTGTCTACAACAAATCCAAACGCCGTCAACATTGAGTACCGCTACCAATAATTTAAAAGTTCGCGAGGTCATCAACCAGGT
>CALCCH010000354.1 GCA_937899855.1 uncultured Saprospirales bacterium
GCCAATCCCTACAGCCCATTACCAATAAGCAATTGCTCAGTGGGGGAAGTGAAGGCCTCAAGGAGTACCTGGTATCTTACTTCAGCAGTGATCGCCTGAATACGACCGATCCCGAAGCTTATTTGTCTGCAAGCCCCAGTGTGGATCTACTCGTTGATCGTACCTCTTTGGGTCGGTCGATCAATGAGTCACAAGCGGATCAAATTGCGGGGATTACGGCCCTACACCCCGACGGGCTGCGTTACGTATACGGGCTGCCGGCCAAAAAAAACCAACAGCAAGAGTAACTGATAAGAGTAGAAAAAGCGGGGCGTAATACGGTCTGTACGCGGAACCAAGCCATCGCCACGGTCAATGGCAATGGAACGGAGATCGACTACAAAAAAGGAACGGAGGAATACCTCAACGTCAGCAGTGTGCCCTCCTACAGCCACGCTCACCTGCTCACCTCCGTACTGGGGGCCGACTACGTCGACTACGATGATATTCCCGGTCCCAGTGATGGCGATTACGGCTACTGGATCAAATTCAACTACGTCAAAAGTGATACCTACAAATGGAAAACGCCATTCCTGGGCGCCAACTATATCGATGGGGTTCGCAATGACAATGGGGATGATAAAGGTACATTGTTTTACGGCGAGCGGGAACAGTACTATCTGGCGACGGCCGAGACCCGTAGCCACCTCGCCGTATTTGATCTGGAGGAACGCGAAGATGCCAAGGGGGTGAGCAGCAAATTTCAGAATACCATCGGTGAAGGCTTGGGCACCTCTTCGTACCTACTCAAACGGATTCGCCTTTTTTCTAAGGCAGAACTACAACGGGGGGTAAGCCAGGCCATCAAGACCGTACATTTTGAATACGATTATTCACGCTGTCCCAACGTGCCCAATAACAGCGGTGCATCCGTTGACTTAAACGGTGACGGGCTTAACGACAATCTGAATAAAGGGAAATTGACCCTCCGCAAGCTCTGGTTTACCTACGACGATAGCAATCGGGGGCGCCTCAGCCCTTATTCGTTTGATTACGCTTCCCTCAATCCCGCCTACAACGATTTGCACTACGATCGCTGGGGTTGTTACCAAAAAATTAGTGAAGCCCTGGACAATACCGACGACTGTTACCCGATCGATCATCCCTACGTTTTTCAGGGCAATAAAAAGAATACGAACGACAACCTGGCCGACCTCAATGCCAGTGCCTGGCACCTGACGGATATTCGTTTGCCTTCGGGCGCCAATATTGAGGTCGCCTACGAGTCGGACGACTACGCCTACGTGCAGGACCGAACGGCAATGGAGATGTTTCCCATCGCGGGTTTTGGTAGCTTCAACGAAGATGATCTCAATACCAACAGTACGGACAATAACAATAACCCACTCAATTCGGCTGATTTAAAGCTCTATTTCGATTTGGGGGAAAATCAGAATGCGAGTTTTGACGATTTTGTCCAGGATCTGCATCGGGTGAATGTTGCCGAAGAAAATCTGAATGGGATTGCGGGAACCACCCTGGAAAAAGATTTTCAGATTTATTGTAAGGCACTCATGGAGTTGAACGATAACGGGGAGATGGAATACGTCTCGACTTATCTCACGGTCAAGGAGGACGCAAGTACGGGACTTCCGGAGGGCGGATTGGAGTCGCACAACGGGCGAAAGTACGGTTGGCTGCGTTTGGAAACCGCCGACCTGGGGCGCCCCAATAATCTGCGTGCTTACCATCCCCTTTGTGCTGCGGCCTGGCAAAAGTTGAAAATGGAACACGCCGACCAGATCAGGGAAGAGAGTTTTGATACCCGGGACGAAACTTCCCTCGACGAAGCGATGGGACAAATGCTGCGCAATGCCTCCGAGTTGTTGGCCATCTTTAAAAACTTTTACCGACAGTGTAGCGACCGGGAATACGCGGATGCCATTGACCTCAGCAATTCTTTTATCCGACTCAATACACCCGACAAAATCAAAAAAGGAGGGGGCGTTCGCGTAGCGCAAATTACGCTCCAGGACCACTGGGACATCGGCGAGGACAGTAACCCGGCCAATGACCTGCCAACCTACGGTCAGGTGTACGAATACACGACCGAAGAGGACGGCCGACAGATCAGTAGCGGGGTGGCGATCAACGAGCCCAGTATTGGTGGGGAGGAGTCGGCCCTGCGCTACGCCAAGGGCTGGGTGGAGACTACCCGAGCCAAAACGACGGAGAACATGTTTTTTGAATATCCCATCAACGAAGCCTACTACCCCGGGGCGGGCGTGGGCTACCGCGAAGTCAAGGTAAAGAGCTTGGCTACCCACATTGCTCAGAACCGCAGCGACTATCCCAATGCGGAATTGCCGGTGGGTTTTGGTACGACGGGGATGACGGTCCACGAATTTTACACCGCCAAAGATTTTCCCGTACTGGTGGAAGAGACGCTGTTGGAGAAAAGGGTGGGAACCCCGCGGTGGGTACCCTATTTGGTGGGGAGTACGACCTCGGAGCGCTATACGGGCTCGCAGGGCTACGCCATCATCCTCAACGATATGCACGGCAAGTCTAAACAGGTGACCCAGTACGGCGAACGAAAAGATGCGCAGGGGAATCTGGTGGCCCTGGAGACGATCAACTGGGTGAAGTACACCTACTTTACCGATGAGTCGCGGGTGTACGATAGCGCGGGGAAGAAGGAAGTGGCCCAGGTATTGAAAAATAAAGTGCCGGTGCTGCTCAGTGATGATCCCAGCGTAGCGGATGCGCAGATCGAGGAGCGCAATTTGGGCGTCGATTACGAATTTTTTACCGATCTACGACGCACCAAGGGCAGCTCCGGTGCCGTCGGCTAGGGGATCAATACCGATATGACACCCAACGACATTTTTGGTGTTAGCTTTTGGCCGAGCATCAACCTCAATTTTAATGATACCCGCCTGGCCGTCACCAATAAGATCATCCGTAAAACGGGAATCTTAAAACAGACCGAGGTCTTTGATGGCCAATCCAAAGTGATTACCAACAACGAGGTCTTTGATCCCTTAACGGGAGAAGCCCTCCTCACCACGGTCAATAATAACTTTGACCAGCTCGTGTACAACTACCAAGTCCCCGCCCGTTTGGCCTACGATGGGATGGGGGCAGCCTACCGCAATTGGGGGATGATCTTTGAAGGGAACTTGAGTTTGGACGACCGTTGCGGTTGGTTTCGAATGGACATCAATAGTCCGGTCGTCGAGGGGGCTCTGGCACCGGGGGATGAATGCCTGGTGGTGGAGCATTGTGAACAGGTGCCGGGCTTGTGTGACAGTAAGCTGTTTACCTACCTTGGAGAAAGAAACAACCAGCATTTCTTTGAGAATCCGGATTCGGATTTGGCGCTGGATAATGCCTCCGTTAAGATGATGGTAGTGCGCTCCGGTCGGCGCAATCACCTCTCGGCCAAAGTGAGTAGCATCACAGCCCTAAAGGACCCTACCACGATGCGCGACTCGGCCGCGGCAATCGTAAGCGTGGATGCTCCCTTGGGAGCGTCCAATAGTACGACCAGTTCGAGTAATGTAAACATTCGAACGGTCGACAGCGTCTTGAGCATTAATGCGGTGACTTACTCCGACCGCTGGGATATGGGACGGGGAGAATGCGAAGCGCGGACCATCGCCAAAACGATCGAAATTACTCCGCCCACTTCCGAATTGGAAAATTGCCTAATCGTAGACTTTGACCTGGCCAGCACCACTTGTTGGCCCAATACGCACTGGTACATCGAATACAGCATCAACGGTGCTCCCTCCATTACCCACAACCGAACCAGTGTCACAACATTGAGCGATACCATTGTTTGTAGTAACTATCCAATTACCGTCATTGATTACTTGGCCTTTTCTACCTTGAACGCTTGTATTGATCCCGTCATGACGCCGGAGGTGGTTCAACGTAATATTAGTAATCCCGGCACTTACGATACCATTAACATCAGCGTACCGCGAGAGGATTACGCGCTGGGTCAGAATGGCGTTTGGCGCCCTTACCAAAATTATGCTTACGTAGCGGAACGGGAACCAGGACTAGCGGGTTTTGCGGCTGGGAACCAGGAAAATTACGATCTGACTTCCAGTGGGGTGGTCAACGAAGTTCCCCTGTTTAATTGGCGGGCTCCTTTCTTCCTGGAAGCAGAAATTCTCAACGTCCCCAATTGGAAGAAAACCAATGAGATTAGCAAATACGGCTTGAACGGAGAGGAAGCGGAAAACCGGGACATCATTGGTTTGTACAGCACTGCGCTTTACGGCTACAACTACAACGTTCCGATTGGGGTGGCGAGCAATGCTTCCCACTACGAAGTGGCCTTCGAAAGCTTTGAGGAATATCCCCTGTTCGGGGGTTTTGATAGTCCCCTACTCAACGATGGGCACTGGAATTTTGCTTGCGCTCCGACCACCAAGCTTCCCACCCAGACATATAATGTCGTGGGCGCTTATCGGGGGGGAGGTTATCTGTGGATCGACAAGCCCTATTACGTCGGGGCACCCCTACCCAGTCAGGTGGAACTGCGACTGATCGGAGAGGATGGGATACGCTACACGGCTACTGAGCAGGTAAGTGGACTGGATGCAGTGAGCTACACTGGGATTCCCTTCCGCGGGGATATTACCGGGGTACAGCTAATCAACCGCCCCGGTTTCTGTGAGTTGCCCACGGATCAGGACTATACGGGCACCGTTCATTTTAAGTACTGTAACGATTGTGATCCCGCCGACTATCCGCAAGGGAGCAGCCAGTTTTACCTCTCGGGCGATCGGGCGCACAGTGGTTCGGTGAGTATG
>CALCCH010000355.1 GCA_937899855.1 uncultured Saprospirales bacterium
GGCCCAGGCCATTCCCCCCCTCCTCCAAGGCGATACCGATCTCGTAGGCCTCGCCCAGACCGGTACCGGGAAAACGGCGGCTTTTGGCCTGCCCCTGCTCCAACTCATCGATCCCCAAGCTAATTTTACCCAGGCCCTCGTCCTGGCCCCCACGCGCGAACTCTGTATCCAAATCACCAAAGAGCTGGAACAGTTTGCCCGCTTTATGCCCCAAATCATCATCCGACCCGTATACGGCGGTACCGACATCAACCGCCAGATTCGCAGCATCAAGGCCGGTGCTCACATCATCGTAGCTACCCCCGGTCGCCTCAAGGATTTGCAAAACCGCCGGGTGGTGGACCTGATGGCCCTCCAAATGCTCGTCCTCGACGAAGCTGACGAGATGCTCAACATGGGCTTCAAACCCGAAATCGACCACATCCTCCGCGGCACTTCGCCCGATAAATTGACCTGGCTCTTTTCCGCCACCATGCCCGACGAAGTACGGCGCATCTCGGAGGAGTACCTCCAGGACCCACTCGAACTCAGCGTCGGCCAGCGCAATGCCGCCAATACCGACATCGACCACCAATACCTCACCGTGAGTCGCCACGACCGCTACGCCGCCCTGACCCGTTTTCTCGATGGCGAGGCGGAGCTCTTCGGGCTGGTTTTTTGCCGGACCCGCCGCGATACCAAAAAGCTGGCGAAAAAACTCCGCAAGGATGGCTACCACAGCGATGCCCTGCACGGCGACCTGACCCAGAAGAAGCGCGACAAGGTCATGGACAAGTTCCGCCGTCGCGAACTGCGGGTGCTGATCGCAACCGATGTGGCGGCGCGGGGCATCGACGTACAAGACATTACCCACGTTTTCCACTACAACATCCCGGACGATCTTTCCTTTTACACCCACCGCGCGGGCCGTACCGGTCGGGCCGGACAAAAGGGGATCTCCTTGGTATTTACCGACGGCAAAGACAAGCGCCAACTGCGCCAACTGGAGCGCATCATCCAGGCCCGCTTTAGCGAGGCCAGCCTACCCACCGTTTCCGCTAGTCCCAAGTCCCCCGCTCCCCAACAGGACCAGGAGCTCGAAACCTGGATTCGCGCTTTCCGCGAAATGCCGCTTCACCCCAAGGCCGAGCAAGAAGTCCAAGCCATCAACAATTGGCTAGAGGGCTTATCCAAACGGGAAATCCTGATCCGACTGGGCAGCCTGGCTTTCCAAAACGGGGCGCCCCAACGGAAACCCGCTTCTACCTCCAAACCTTCGAACCCCAAATCCACCGCTCCGTCCACCGTCGAAGACGATGGGAAGATGGTCCGACTGTTTATCAACGTCGGTGCCATGGACCTCAGCGATCGGGAAGAGTTTGTCGAGGTGGTCTGTGAGCACGCCGAAATCAAACCCGCCGCCATCGGCCAGGTCAACCTGCAGAAGCGCCACACCTTTTTCGAGGTGGATCGCAAGGTTTTGAACAAGGTCCTGTCCCGCTTCGAACACAGCACTTTCGATGGGCGGGACATCCGGGTCAACCGCGACAATGGGCCCGGCAACGGGACGCCGCGTAAGAAAGGGGGGAAGGCGAAGAAGTCCCGAGGAAAGAAGGGACGCCGGAATTGAGGGGGTAGCCGCATTTTCCGTAAAAGCGCGGAGGGAAGCTACGTAGTTTTACCGATTTTTTGACTCGTTGGGAGCCAACATCTTTGTGGCGACAAATCAAAGCAGTCACGCCGGGGTTTATTTCCCGCACTGCTGATTAATCCCATGCCCAATTATCCCGAGGGGGCCACGGCCCCACTCGGTGTCTAAGGGCTACCAACCAAAAAATCGAAATGATGAAACTGATTACCCATTCTTTGTGGATGCCCGTTCTTATTCTGGTCTTGAGCCTGGTTGCCTGCCAAGAAGACGATGCCCTCGATCCCAACGACTCCTCCGACAATTCCACCGCCCTCCAACCCGTCCTCGGTGAGGGCGATGGCGCCTTCTGGGCCATCAACACCATTACCACCACCGAGCAACCCGTCGTCGGTCCCATCGATATCGAGCTTGGTACGGCGCTGGGGCTGGTGACGCCCGACAACTTTGAACGCTTTGTCGATGCCGGAACGGTCAGTGTCCTGGACCGGGCCCTGACTCGGAACGACAACAACTCCTATACCTACATTCCCGAGGTGACCGACCCGACGGGGCTCATCTTTCCGAGTAGTTTCCAGTGGTCCGTTAGCGGTGCCGGTGACGTCGCTAGCTTTGAACATACGGTCGACTTTGCCTTTCCCGAGGTGGAGGCGATTACCAGTGCCGTCAAGGTAGAGAAGGCCAGTGGCTACACCCTAACCTGTGCGGGCGTGAGTGGCGCCGAAGGGGTCATTTTCCAAGTCGGAAATGTCCTAAAAGAGGTGACGGGAAACAGCGACAGCGTGGCGTTTACGGCGGATGAATTGGCTGGCGTTCCCTCCGGGGCGAGCTTGGTACAGGTCGCGGCCTTTACCTACCGGGAGGAGACGATCGGGGGAAAGACCTATTACTTTGGCAACCAAACCGTTCGATCCGTATCCGTAGAGATCGAGTAAGGACGAAAGGGGGGAGCATTCGAGCGGATGCTCCTCCCTCATGCTTAATTCATGGCCTTGATGCCGGGAAGCTCCTTGCCTTCCAGGAATTCGAGCATGGCCCCACCCCCGGTCGATACGTAGGAGACCTCATCGGCCAGGCCCAACTGGTTGATGGCGGCCACGGAATCGCCTCCACCCACCAGCGAGAAGGCACCATGCTTAGTGGCGGCGGCGACGGCCGTGGCGACGGACTGGGTTCCCTCGGCAAAGGCGGCCATTTCGAATACCCCCATCGGGCCATTCCACAGGATGGTTTTGGATTGTGCCAATACTTCCGCAAAATCCTGACGTGCCTGCGGCCCAATGTCCAGGCCCATCCAACCCGCTTCAATCGCATTGCTGGCCGCGACCTTTTGCTGGGCATCGGCCTTGAATTCGTCGGCCAGCACCGAGTCTTGGGGAAGGTGGATCGCCACCCCCCGATCGGCGGCCTGCCGGAGCAGTTGCGCGGCCAGGTCAATTTTATCCTCCTCCACCAGCGATTTACCCGACTGGCCACCCTGGGCCCTCACGAAGGTATAGGCCATACCGCCCCCCACGATAAGGTGATCTACAAAGCCGATGAGGCGCTCCAGCAAGAGGATCTTATCCGAGACCTTGGCGCCTCCCACGATGGCCGTCAGCGGTCGTTCGGGTTCATTCAGGACCTTATTGGCATTGGTAATCTCGGCCTGCATCAAAAAGCCGAAGGTCTTACTGCCCACGGGGAAGTGCTGGGCCACGGTAGCGGTCGAGGCGTGTTCGCGGTGGGCGGTACCAAAGGCATCGTTGACGTAAAGCTCCCCCAATTCGGCCATCTGCCGCGCCAGGTCGGGAGCGCCCTTGGTCTCACCGGCAGTGAAACGGGTAGTTTCCAACAAGAGCACTTCGCCGCGCTTCAATTGCGCCACCGCCGCTTGGGCTTGGGGACCGACGGTCGTTGGGCAAAAGTGAACCGTCGTATCGAGTAGTTGGCCCAGGTGCTCCCGGAGGTGCGCCAAGGTAAAGCGTTCTACGTCGAGGCTACCGTCGGCGCGCAATTTCTTTTGGGGCCGGCCGAGGTGGGACATGAGCACGACCGCTCCTCCTGCCTGGCGAATGTGTTGGATGGTGGGGAGCGCCTTGCGCATCCGGGTATCGTCCGTAATGTGGTGTGCCGCGTTGAGGGGAACGTTGAAATCGACCCGGACGAGGACTTTTTTGTCTTGGAAATGGAGCTTCATGAGGTACTGTTGAATTGGGTGAATGCTTGGCGCGAATTTAGGGAAAAGTGCTAAAAAAAACACCATCGGAAGACGGCTTCCGATGGTGCAGTGCCCTGTGAAAAGGGGGCGGTTTTAGTTCATGACTGCCTCGGGCAACTTGGCTACGGCGTAGGCCATATCGGCCAGGCGGGCGGAGTAGCCCGCTTCGTTGTCGTACCAGCTGACCACTTTGATCATTTTGCCCATGACCTTGGTCAGTTGGGAATCGAAGATGGAGGAGTGGGGGTTGCCCACGATGTCGCTCGATACTAGGGGCGCCGTTTCGTAAGCGAGGATGCCCTTCATGGGGCCTTCGGCGAATTCGCGGAATTTGGCATTGATGGCCTCCACGGTCGTCTCCTGATCGACCACTACGTTGAGCTCGACCAGGGAGCCCGTAATGACGGGGACCCGCAGGGCCATGGCGAACATTTTACCGGCTACCTTGGGGTACACCTTCCCAACGGCAGCGGCGGCACCGGTGCTGGTGGGAACGATATTAAAGGCGGCGGCCCGGGCGCGGCGCAGGTCGCTGTGGGGAGCAGCCTGGATGCGTTGGGCGGAGGTGTAGGCGTGGGTGGTGGTCATGGTACCCTGGACAAAGCCCCAATTTTCGTCGATGATTTTGACGACGGGCGCCAGGCAGTTGGTGGTACAGGAGGCGTTGGAGAAAAGGGTTTGGTTGGCGTCGAGGGTATCGTCGTTGACGCCAAAAACGATGGTTTGGATGCCATCGCCCTTGCCGGGAGCGGAGATGACGACGCGTTTGGCGCCGGCTTCGAGGTGTTTGCTCGCTTGGTCTTTATTGCGGAAGATGCCCGTACATTCGAGCACCACGTCGATTTGGTGGTCTTTCCAGGGCAGGGCTGCGGGATCGCGTTCGGAGAGGGCGACGATGGATTGGCCATTGATGATGATGGCGGCATCGGTAGCGGCGACCGTACCGTCGAAGGTACCCTGGGCCGAATCGTATTGGAAGAGGTGGGCGAGGGTCTGGTTGTCGGTCAGGTCGTTGATGGCGACGACTTCGACATCGTTATTTTGGAGCAGGTTGCGCAGCGTCAGTCGTCCGATGCGACCGAATCCGTTGATGGCAATTCTTTTAGACATTGGGTGCAATTTTTTTGTGATTTTCAAATCAGCGCTTCGGTCGGGCCTGTGGTGGATCGCGGGGGCGCCGGGTGGTTAGTGTAAAATTAACAATAAATCGGAAATCTTACCCTTTAGAAACGCAAATTTGTGGGGGATTGTTGAGAAAAGTCGGTGGGGTGGGGGTGGAGGTAGGGGGTGTGGCGGGGTGGCGCAAAAAAATTGCCGGTGGTGTAAAAAAAAGCTTTAGTAGTTTGGACTTTTGTGGGGATTTCCCATATATTTGCATCGCTTTAGAAGTAAGGCGCGTTAATTGAAACGATCCGGCTGACCCACAACGAAGGGATACTGGCTTTGTCCGTGACGAGAAAATGACCTTTTCCACGTCATGGACAAAGTACCAGGCCCGTTCGTCTATCGGCTAGGACGCCAGGTTTTCATCCTGGAAAGAGGGGTTCGATTCCCCTACGGGCTGCTAAAGCAGAGCAAGGACCCTCGTAAGTCAGTGACTTATGAGGGTTTTGTTTTTTCTAATCATTTTCGGTGGTAAAGCCGGAGGGACGTGAAATAAGTGCTCGGTAGGGATGCTACACTTGATTTTCGTAGTCGTATGCCGCGAGCAAATCGATCAGTCTTTGCTCTGCCTTTTCAATGGCTTTGGCCGAACCGTTGATACCATAAACATGACCTTCGGCTGGCAAAGTGACAAATACATCCGTATCGGGGATGTCTACATCGACGATTGGTTTGGCTCTGCGTTCTTCCACCAGTTTGGCACG
>CALCCH010000356.1 GCA_937899855.1 uncultured Saprospirales bacterium
CAAAAAGCCGAGCAACGGGACATGCGCCCCACCGAGGTCTACACCCTGGCCTCCATCGTGGAGCGGGAATCCACCCAGCGGGAGGAGCGCCCGACCATCGCCGGCGTCTACCTCAACCGCCTGGAGCGGGACATCCCCCTCCAAGCCGATCCGCCCGTGGTCTTTGCGACCAAACAGTTTGACCTCCGACGGGTCCTCAAAAAGCACCTGGCATTCGAATCGCCCTGCAACACCTACCTCACTGCGGGCCTCCCCCCCGGCCCGATCAGCATGGCCTCCATCAACAGCATCGACGCCGTCCTCGATGCGGAAGACCACGAGTACCTCTTTTTCTGCGCCAAACCCGGTAAAGTGGGCTACCACGCCTTCGCCAAGACGCTCGCCGGCCACAATGCCAATGCCCGCAAATACCACCGCTGGCTCAACCAACGGCGGGTGCGCTAAAGGTGGTGGTTCTTTTTCGGCTGGGACCCAAGTAAAATATTTCCCGAAACAGAACCTTTACCTGCTTTTGCGGTCGAAAGCCCGACAAAAAGATGGCGAAGCAATGCTTAACATCGAAAATGTCGGAAATCGACTGGCGGCGGAGGCTTGGGTGTCCCGAAAGCATTCGGGACCACCCTCTGCCCCGAGTCTACCCCATCCACAATTACCCTCTTTTTGCCCTTCTTGTCGTCCTCTTTTGGTAACAATACCACAGCACACTTTGAACCATCCATACGCATCCATTGCTTGATCAACAGTACCTCTGGGGAGCCCCTCTTATTCGCCTTGTCTACTCCCGCTAGGGCTGCAATTCCAGGACCAGCGCCGAATGCGCCCCGATGGAAATCCGATCGATCCGATCGAGTAGCTCACCACTGGTCACTTCCTTGGCCTGGCCAAAGCCCAGCATCCGTTCGCGGTAGCGTTGGGTATCCACCACCTGAGGGGCATCACTGGTGTTGAGTACGACCATGACGGTGGTCTGTTCGTCGTAGCGGAAATACACGTAGATGTCATCCACGGGAACGAATTGAGTCATTCGTCCTCCTTGTAAAGCGGGCGTATTTTTTCGATAGTTGGCCAGGGTTTTGACGTACTGGTAGGCCCGCTCCTCCGCCGGGGTTCGACCACTGGCCGCAAATTTATCGGTAGCATCGTCCGACCACCCGCCGGGAAAATCCACCCTTCCTCCTTCCCCGAAGGCGCCCCCTACCCCCTCTTTTCCACTCTGCATGATGTCCGTTCGGTTGTACATCATGTGGACGCCACGCTGGGTCAGCAGTAGGGCGATCCCACTGCGGTACTTGTTCCAACTGCTATCTACGCCATCCACGCAATAGAAGCGGGACACGTCGTGGTTGTCCAGAAAGATGACATTGCGGTAGGGATCTTCGTAGAGAAAGTCTTTGGCCAGGGCATAGTACAATTTGGAAACGCCATCGGTCCAGCCCTGTTTTTTGGTCAGGGCATCCATGATGCCGTACTGAACTTGGTAGTCCGTGACGGCGGGCATGTGCGAATTGTAACCTTCGCGGAAGTCATTGTCCTGGGCAAAATGTGCCTGGATGGTTGATCCGTGTACCCAGGTTTCGGCAAAGAGGCCAACGCGGGGGTACTGATCGGTCAGGGCTTGGCCCCAGCGACTGGCAAAATCGGGGTCGGGGTAGGCGTAGGTATCGACGCGGTAAGCATCCTGACCGCTGTATTCGAGCCACCACAGGTGGTTTTGGATGAGGTAACGCGCCACGTGCGGGTTCTGCTGATTGAGATCGGGCATGTGCCGATCAAACCAGCCGTCCGACATGATGGCCCGGTCGTATTCCGACGCATAGGGATCCATCAGGGTGGGCGCCCGGTAGCTGGTTTTGGTGTATTCGGGCCACTGGTGAATCCAGTCCTCACTCGGCAGATCGCGAATAAACCAGTGCTGGTCACCGACGTGATTGTGGATCACGTCCATGACGACCTTGATCCCCCGTTGGTGGCACGCTTGGACCAGTTGGCGGTAGAGTTCGTTGTCGCCCAGACGGGGATCGACCCGGTAGTGGTCGGTAGGGGCGTAACCGTGGTAGGACTCGTAGGCTTGATCGTTTTCGAAGACGGGGTTGAGCCAAAGCGCCGTGATCCCCAATTCCTGAAGGTAGTCGAGCCGGTCGAGGACGCCCTGAAGGTCACCGCCGTGGCGAAAGTAGACGTTGTCCCGGTTGATGCCCGTTTGGTTCATCCCGGGCAGGTCGTCATTCCGGGGATCGCCATTGGCGAAGCGGTCGGGCATGATGAGGTAGACGAGATCTTCGGGCCCGAGCCCCTGTATCCAGTCGCTGTGCAGGGTACGGTTGCGCAGTTCGCAGACAAAGCGCTTGCGTTCTTCCCCGCGCTTCAGTTCGAGTTCCAGTTGACCGGCTGGTGTACCCGGTCCAATGTGGAGGTGGACAAAGAGGTAGTTGGGGTTTTGGGGCCGATCGATTGCCAGGAGCTCTACCCCGGGATAGTCGATGCGCAGCTCCATATCGCCAATGCCCCGGCTGTGTAGCATCAGTTCGAGATTGGGGTCGACCATTCCGACCCACCAAAAAGGGGGCACCATCCGGTCCTGATCGACGGGGCCATTACCATCAGCGGGAATAAAACGGACTTCCGACTCCTTGCCGCCTTCGGGAAAGCGGTCTTCTTCCTGGCCGAAGAGGCAGGGCCCTAGTAAAATAAAGATGCCACAAATAACGGATTGAATGGTACTTTTCCCCACCATGAAAGTCGTCAGTTTTAGGTTTGTGATCAAAGCCTAAAAATAAGAAGGGATTTAAACTTTTCTGACGAATTCCGACGAAAAGGCAGCGCTTAACGTACGGGGCGCTCGTTTTCCTTGACCATCTTGATCTGAATGCCCCGTTTGGTGCGCGAGGTATTGCCCAGGAAGGCTACGATGTCCATACCCGCACCCTGTACCTGAAACTCATCGTAGATGACTTCGGACTGGTCGTAGTAAAAATTAATCAGGGTCGACTCTCCATCGTAGGT
>CALCCH010000357.1 GCA_937899855.1 uncultured Saprospirales bacterium
GTGGAATCAACGTCGAGTACCAGCGCATGCGCCACCTCTTTCTGTCCTTCAGCCGTTTCAATCTGGTCCGGGTGGTGGATCAAGACTTTGTCAACGATGGTTTCCAGCACCTGCGTTACAATTATACCCTGGGCCCCCGCCTGACCTGGGAGGCCTTCGCCCAGGCCCAGTACAACGAGAAGATCAAATTGCGTTTTCGCGGCCTGATCGGTACCGGGCCCCGCTGGTCCCTCCTGCCCGAAGCCAGTAAGCAACGGGCCTTCTTAGGCGCTCTGTACATGTACGAGTACAACGAAGACAACGTGGCCACCGAAACCAATCCCGACGCCCTGGACTACCTCCGCGACCACCGCCTGAGTGCCTACCTGGCCCTGCGTTTTGCGATCGGTGCCAATCTCGTTCTCGCCAGTACCTCCTACTTCCAACCCGTGATCGACAACTTTGCCGACCAGCGTCTTTCCTCCCAAACCACCGGCCAACTTACGATTACCGAAAAGCTCAAATTTACCACCACTTTCTCCATTCTTTACGATAACCGCGTACCCGAAGGAGTACCCAATACCACCTACCGCTGGATCAACGGCATTCGCTGGAATTGGTAATTGCCGCTACTCCCGGTGCAACCCTCCCCATCCGCTCCTTGTCCCTCTCCTAGACTTTTAAAACGCCAAATAGAAAAATGAACAACCATTTACTCCTCCCACTGCTCGCCCTGACCCTGGCGAGCTGCCAAAGCCCGGAATCTACCGAACCCATCACGGGAATTCCTTTCCTCCACCAGCAGCCTCACATCGATGGCCGGCTCGACCCGGGGCTGGAAATCCTCGAAGCCCGCCCCTTTTCCCACATCTGGCAATTTGACAATCCCCCCGGCGATACCACTAGTGTGACTTATCGAATGGCTTACACCCCCGAACACCTGTACCTTTATTTCGAAGCCGCCAGCGATAGCATCAACTACCGGCGGCGAGGTTTCGTCAACGGGGACGGCTACAAATTGCTGCTCACCCTGCCCCAGCCCGACTCGCTGACCGATGAGTTTTACGATATCTTTTTCTCCCCCTCCCGCGACCCCGACTACTGGACCCGTCAACGGATTTGGACCTACAACGCCCTACCTCCCCGGCGCGCTCTCAGTGCCGCCACCGAGTCGCAGGAGCTGGCCTACGACGGGAAAAGTGGTTTTGAAGCCCTCATCGCCTGGTGCGATATTCCGCCCTATCACCCCTGGTTTACTGAGCGGATGGGGCACAACCTCTACTTTGCCAAGGCCATCGGCGATACCATTACCCATGGCTATTCTCTACTGGAAGACGAGGGCATCTGGGACGAAGCCATTCCCCGTCGCAATTATCTTCCCCTATCCTTTGCCACTCCCCAAAACGTGGACCGCAGCTATCTCCAAAGTCGGGTGACCCGTCCACACTTGCGGGTGGGAGAAAAACTGGTCATCGCATCGGCGGGAGTCGCTCCGCAGGCGAAAGCACAAAAACTGACGGTGGAGATAGATCGGGAAAACGGAGAAACGCTGCTGCGTCAGGAGTTGAGCTTGGCACTCGGTCCGCAATTGGAGCGCTACCGCCACGAAATTGACCTGACAAGGGCCTCCGACGGCAATTACCGCGTACGCCTGCTATCGGAGGGCGATACCCTGGAGCAGCGGACGCTCTGTCTGCTGCCGCAGTTGGACCTGGCGCAATACGAAGAGGCCATTCAGGACAATCCCCGTGGGGGTGCGCTCGGGGCGCAAAATACCCTGCTGTTCAAACGACAACGGCTCGAACGGCTTCTCGATGAACTAAAGAGCTACGAAAGTGCCGAGGCAATCTATGACTACTGGCGGGAATTTGACGAAGAATACCAAGCCTTTCTGGACGGTCGCGATCCCTACGCCGGTCGTACCGAGGCCTATCGACGGGCCTTTCGATCCACCTACGACCAAAGCCTCCAACCCTACAGCATCCGATTCCCCAAGAATTACGATCCTCAGCTGCAGTATCCCCTGCTGGTTTTTCTCCACGGCAGCAGCGTCGACGACCGCGGTTTGCTCAACGCGCCCCGGAGCAACGGTGAATTTATCGAAATCGCTCCCTTTGGTCGGGATAAGTACTACTGTTACGCTTCGGATTCCTCCCAAACCGATATTGCCGAGGCCATTGCCGATGCTGCCCGCCACTTCTCCATCGACCGGGCGCGGGTGATTATCGGCGGTTTTTCGATGGGGGGTTACGGTGCTCTGCGGACCTATTATGAACATCCCGAGCTGTACTGTGGCGTGGCGGTTATGGCGGGGCATCCTTATCTGGCCAGTATGTGGTTGGAGGGGCCGCGTCCACATTTCCTGCAAGCGGAGTACTTGAGTGCGTTTAAGGATCTGCCGGTCTTTATTTATCACGGGGAGCAAGATGGTTCTCTGGACGTGGCGGAGGCAAAAAATCTGGCGGTGGCGTTGCGCGAAGCGGGGGCCCGGGTCACTAGCCGTTGGGATGTCGAACGGGGACACGCTTGGCCGACTCCCGAAACGGTAGCCGTCTATCACGATTGGCTCCAGCAAACGCAGCTCAAATGATCTGTTCGAACTCTTCCTCTTCGGTGGAGGAGCGCCGACCGAGGGCCTCTTGGTTGAGGCGGTGCATGGCCACCAACTGGGTCTGTACGCCCGCGAGAAAAGCCTCGTCCACCAGTGTGGTAACGTCTTCGAGCGTTTCGACGCCCTGGCCGTCGCGGAACTTATAGGTCTGTTCATACAAGCTGTTTTCAAATTTGACGGACAACTTGTTGGCCATTTTAAAAACGGTGATTTTGAGATTGGGGTGTTCGAGATAGCCGATGATACGCTTAGTCAGAGGGGTAAGTTGGGTTGAATACTTTTGGACAATTGGCGGTAGAGGCTGGCCCACTGGGGTTGGGATTGGAGGTAGTCCAAGTGACGCAGTAGGGTAGGGAGGTCTTCCCGCAGGGCCGGTCCCGTTTGCATGGCGCGGGGCGGGTGTTGGCGCACCTTGGCCGCCGTTTCTTGAATCAGGGGGAGCAAGAGCGCAAAAGGCAACTGCTCGGTCGTACAGATATCCGCCCCGATTTGGAAGAGGTGATTGCTAAAATTATTGACGAAAACAGCCGCTACGTGGAGGGCGGCGCGCTGGGCATCGTCGAGGAGGTGAACGCCGCCGCCCCAGTCCCGAGCGAGTTCGACCAGGGCCGATTGATCGGCTGCCGACTGGGCGAACACGCAGATGGGGATTTGGTGAAAATTGGCGGGGCGGTCGGGGGAAAAACTCTGTAAGGGATAGAAAACGCCGTAACGAGCGCAGTAGGGCGCCAGTACCGTGGCGGGTGTCGCACCGGAGGTGTGGGCGATCAGGGCGCGCTGACGGATGGCATCGGGCCAGGCCTCCAAAACGTGGGGGAGCGCTCGATCGCTAATGGCGAGTAAGTAAAGATCCGCGTCGGGATACAGTTGCTGCCAATCCTGGGTCGCCGTGGCGCCGAGGGAATGGGCGAGGGCTTCGCTGGCGGCGCGGCGTCGGCCATATACCTGAGCGATGGTGCGCCCCTGGGCGACCAGTTGGGTCCCCAGGTGCTGGGCTACCTTCCCCGTACCGATCAGGACGATGCGCTGGATGCTCATGGCCGGGCCTCCTGCATCCGACGGTACATGCCCACGGCCAGGCCGAGCATCATGAGAATGGAACCCGTCCAAAAGAAGTTGATCCCCGGAAAGAGAATGGCCTGGAGGACAATGTAATCCGAACGCCGGAATTTTTCCGACAACTCGATGGGTAGCTGTAGCCGCTCGGCCGCCACCTGAGCGATATTGACCTGGATGGTTTGTGTGGCCGGATCAATTTCTTCAAAGCGAAAGTGCAAGCCCTCGCTCAGGACCTCGTCTTTGATCACAAAACTGCGGTTGCCCCGAATGAGGTAGACCGGCTCGCATTTCGTCGTCCCCTTTTCCGAGACAATTTCCAGGCGCGCACCCACGGCGATGTCTCCCGGCTGGGCAACGTACTGGGGGTGGCCAGGCTGGGGGTTGAAGCCAGCAAAGCGAATCCGCTTCCCCCCAAAGTCGATCTCCTGCTTTTCCGAAAACTGGTAGCGCTCGTAATCGAGTTGGTCTTCGGTTAGGAAGATGTTTTCCAAAATGCGGTCCGGTAGTTTGACCTTGACGCTCAGGGCGTTGATCTCCACGGGGAACTTGTACAAAATATTCCCCCGCAGCACCAACATGGGCGCGGCGTAATGAACCTTATCGTTATCCACTTCGTGAATGGCCAGCTTTAGGCCAACCGCCAAGTCGTTGGGCTCGGGCTCGTAGTCGGGGTGGCTGGGCTGGCGGGTTACTTCTT
>CALCCH010000358.1 GCA_937899855.1 uncultured Saprospirales bacterium
CCGGCGCCTCATCCTACAGTACCAGGCGTTGGCCCAAACCCCCACCGCGAACGGAAAAACCCGCATTGCCTTCCCCCGCTGATTTGATCCCCGGATTCATCTGCAGGACCTTGATGATGTCGGGCTCCCCGCCAAATACCGGGATCTCCTTAATCTCCTTGATGTCGAGTTGGGTGGTACTGCCCGCCACTCGTGAGATATTGCGGTCCTCTTTTTTGGAGGATACCACAACCTCCTGTAGGGTTTGGGCATCTTCCCCCATTTCGATATCGAGTTTGAGATCGCCCTCCAGCTTGATCTCCCGCGCCACGGTTTGGTAGCCCAAAAATTGGAAGAGCAGCACGTATTCCCCCGCTTCGAGGGAGAGGGAATAAAAGCCGTAGACGTTAGAAGTGGTACCCACCCCCGGCTGGTCGCGGAGGCTGATGGTGGCGAAGGGCACATCCTCGCCATTGGTCGCATCCACGATCTGACCGCTGATGGTGTAGGTGGGGGCCTGGGCCCGAATGCTCAGGCTCATTAGGCACAACAGGGCGGTGAGTAAACCAATTTTTGATCTCATTTTTCCTTGATTTTTGCCTAAAGGTGGGGCCTCTGCGGCCGGCCGGCCGGCTAAATCTTTGGGAAATGGCCAAAATGTGGTTTGAATTGGACGAGAGCGCCCGCGAAATGATCCGCACCAAAGTGGGGATCGCTGGGCCAGCCACCGGGCGTAGTGAAAGTCCGTCCAATCGCCGATGCCGTAGTGGGGATCGGTACGGTCCCATCAATGGGTTGGCGTGGTAAAAGTTCTGTGCCTTGGCCATGGTACCCTTCGGCTACGACCATCTTAAAAAAAGCTGGTCGTAGCCGAAAAGTAGGTAGCGCGTCGAATCAGACGGATTCCGCAATGCCCGGGGCATTTCCATACGGCTGGCGATGGTGGAGGAATTGGTCGGCTTTTTAGCAAAGTCATCGCTAGTACCGTGGGAATTGCTGCCCATTCGACAATTCGCACTTTGCTCGG
Organism: uncultured Saprospirales bacterium; assembly: GCA_937899855.1. Taxonomy (GTDB): domain Bacteria; phylum Bacteroidota; class Bacteroidia; order Chitinophagales; family Saprospiraceae; genus CALLVY01. The sequence continues at coordinate 1,007 of CALCCH010000358.1, forward strand.
ACGGGATTTGGAGCATTTGCTGTACTTTGAGTAGATACAATTGATAAATCCCCATTCATGAAAAGCCCCGTATTCTTGCTCCTGTCCCTCACCATTTTGCTGGCCAACCTGACCGCCCAGGATACCTGGCAAGCCCTACCCGGCGCGCCCAATTTTATCGGTCCCTTTTCCAAACTCGACGACGTTGATTTTGTAGATGCCAATACGGGGTGGACGCTCAACGCCACGGGGAAGGTCTTTAAAACGACCGATGGCGGGGCGACCTGGACCGAAAAAGCGGACCTGGGCGAGTTCCTACGCTGTATCAAGTTTGTGGATGCCCAGGTGGGCTACGTCGCTAGCTTACGGGGAAGCTTTGGCGGTCCCCCCAGCAATGCTAAGATCTTTAAAACGACCGACGGGGGCGATACCTGGACCGATCTGACGGTCGCCATTTCTCCCGAACCGATTGGGGTTTGCGGCCTCTCCGTAGTCGATGCCCAGACGGTCTACGGCTGCGGTGCCTTCTACGGCCCCGCCCGCCTCTACAAATCGCTCGACGGGGGCACGAGCTGGACCAACATCGACCTATCGGCCTACGCTACTTCGGTGGTGGACCTGCACTTCTTTAGCCCCGAGCTGGGCTTCGTGGTCGGAGCCGGACCGGCGGGCAGTGGTGGTGGCCTGATTCTCAAGACCACCGATGGGGGCGACACCTGGGAGGTGGTACACAGCACCGGTATCGGTAGCGATTTGCTGTGGAAGATTCAGGCCCTCGATCGCGATCACCTGTACGCTTCGATTGCCGGGGTGAGTATGGTGCATGGGGCGCGCATCCTGATCTCGGCGGATGGCGGCGACACTTGGACCAGCAAGCTGGTGGCCGAGGGGGAAGTGCACTTGCAGGGGGTGGGCTTCTTGGACGAGCGGCGCGGTTTTGCCGGTGGTTTTTTTGACGGGGTTTACGCCACCGAGGATGGGGGCGACAACTGGGAGTTAATCGAGGTGGGGGCCAACTACAACCGCTTTCAAAAAATCGATGATACTTTGATGTACGCCAGTGGGCACACCATCTACCGCTATACGGGCAGCCCCGATACCACCATTACCAGTGCGCAGGAATTGTTTCCCGCACCCAACTACGGCCTGACCGTTGCTCCGAATCCGGCCCGGGATCTAGTAAACGTCAGTTACCACCTAGGCAATGCCACCCACCTCCAGCTTGCCCTCTACGATGCGCAGGGCCGGGAGGTCCGATCCTTTTACCGGGGTTGGCATCCCGCCGGGACCTTTGAGCGCAGCCAGCCCGTCGGCGAGCTGCCGCCCGGACGCTACCTGCTGGCCCTCCTTTCCCGAGAAGGGGACACCCAGACCCAGGTACTGATCGAATAGGCCCCATCCCGCCAAATGGCACCGATTGCCGGGCTCAACTGTGGTTTTTTTGTCGCACCTTGCTGGCAAAAATTATGATGCACCCCTACTACTTAGCTCTCGGAACACTTCTCGTTTTGGCCTGGTCCTGCACCCCCACCGAACCCGTTTTTCAAGCCCGCTTTACGGAATCCACCGAGCTTCCCTTTCCAATCGACTCCCAGCAGCAGTTTACCTTTGGCTACCTGGAAGTACTGGAGGACCGCGAGCGTCCCCAAGGCAGAACAATACAATTACCCGTCTACTACTTCAAGAGTCGCCGGACCCCCGCCGAGCCGGATCCCATCATCTATACGGTCGGTGGCCCGGGGGCTTCCACCATGCCCAGTGCGCCCTACATGGCCTATTATCCCTACCTGGACGATCGGGACTTTATCCTACTGGAGCAACGCGGGACCCAGTACGCTCGCCCGCATCTGGACTGCCCGGAGTGGGCGGCCGCGGCCGCTAAAATTCGCCAGGAACAGCCGACCCCGGCGGAGCGGGAAGCCCTCCAATTGGCGGCCGCGGCGGCCTGTAAAAAGCGCCTGGTGGCCCGGGACATCGATTTGGATGCCTACCACACCGCGGCCACTGCGGCCGACATCGCGGACCTGCGCCGGGCGCTGGGCTTCGATCAATACAACCTCCTGACCCTCTCGTACAGCACCAAGATCGCCCAGGTCATGATGCGCGATTACCCGGAGGGCATTCGCAGTGTGGTGATGGATTCTCCCTTACCCCTGGCGGTGAGTTACGATGAGGAGAGCGTGATCAACTTGCTGGCGGGGCTCGATACCTTGCTGGCGGATTGTGAAGCGGAGCCAGCCTGTCGGGCGGCTTTTCCCGACTTGGGGCCTCGCTTTCGACAGTTTTTGGTGGAGACGACGCGGCGGCCGCACGCGCTATCAGTCCCGAACGCGGCGGCGGGAACTCGGGAGCGGGTCGCGGTACGGGGGCGGGACATCATGGCCTTCTTCGCGGATGCTTCTACGGCGGAAGTTGCCCGCTTGCCTCTGGAAATGGAAAAATTATTGGGAGGGGATTGGTCAAGCATCGAGGCCTACTTGGCGGATCGGTGGCGGCCGGCGGGCCTGGGGAACGGGCAGGGCATGCGGCTATCCGTATGGTGTCAGGAAGAATTTCCCTTCGTCGATACCGCCGTGGTGAGCGCCGAGACCCAGGCCCACCCCGAAGTACTCGTCTGGTCGCCCGCCGTATTCGAAGCGCCCATCTGCCAACTCTGGACGAGTAGTCGGGCCCAGCCCCGGGAAAACCAAGCCGTGTACAGCGACATTCCCACTCTCCTGATCAGCGGGGAGTACGATGTAGAAACGCCTCCCCGCTGGGCCGCCCAGATGCAGCGCGAGCTGAGCCACAGTTTTCACGTCATCCTCCCCAAGTGGCGGCACGGGCCCACCACCATCTGGGGCGACCCCTGCGCCCGCCAGTTGGCCCAACAATTCTTCCGACAACCTCAAGTACCACCCACTTCCGATTGCTTGGTGGAGTTGGAGCAACGGCCCTTTGTGGTGGAAGATTAGCGTCGGAGGTCGTAGAAGTCAAAACTTAATGCTACCTTTAAGCCAGTACAACAACCAGTATTCCAAACCCCAGATTAACATCCGCAGCCCGTCTTCGACTAAGCCTAGCCCGGCGAAGGGTCTTTTGAAGCCGTATTGGTGACCGCTAAAACCAGTCGCGCGCGCTGCCAAAAAACGAAGTTTCCCCACGGCGCCACCTGACCCCTGGTCCGCGACGGGGCTTCATTACCACTGATCATCTATTGACTTCACACCACAAACCACTACAAATTGAGTACATCACAAACCTGGGATGACATCCAACCATTGATCGAAAATGACATTCAACACAACGGCGTGCCCAAGGGCGAATTCGTCGTCTCACAGATGACCAAAGCCGTTTCCAATGCTATCCGTTACGCCTTCGAGCACTACGACCTGATCGACGCACCGGCCCTGGACATCGGTACCGGCACGGGCTACCACACCCTGCTCTACCTATCGATGGGGCACCCGAGTGTGTTTTCGATCGACATCAACGAGCAAGCCATTCAGTTT
>CALCCH010000359.1 GCA_937899855.1 uncultured Saprospirales bacterium
CGATCCGGGCGGTACTCGATTGGGAAATGTGTACCTTGGGGGATCCACTGATGGATTTTGGGACTTCGCTGGCGTACTGGACCACGGCCGAGGACGATCCGATGATCGTACGGGGCTGGCCGTCGCCGACGGCATTGCCCGGCAATCCGGGGCGGGAGGCATTGGTGGCGGCGTACGAGCGGAAGCGGGGGCGGGCGGTGCCCCACCTGGTGTTTTATTATGCTTTTGGTTTGTTTAAGATTGCGGTGATTGTACAGCAGATTTACCAGCGCTACCAGCGGGGTTTGACGAAGGATCCGCGTTTTGCGGATTTGAATCGGGCGGCGCGTTTGTTTTGTACTTTGGCGTGGCGGGCGATTCAGCGGGGGCGGATTGAGGGGTGAGTGCTTGGTGAGTGCTTGGTGGGCGCTTCGAAGGAGTGGGGCGCTTTGAGGGGAATGGACGCTTCGAGGGGGTTGGGACGCAGAGGGCGCTGAGGAGCGCGGAGATTCGCAGAGGAGGAGGAGGAGGCGTGGAGGATGGTGGAGTCGGGCGTGGAAGAGGATGGGGCGTGGGGTGCTATTTATTTTGGTACGAAAACACATGATTTCCTTTTATGAATTTTGAGTATACGGACAAGTCTAAGCAGTGGCAGGAGCGGGTGGATCGCTTTATGCAAGAACACCTTTTTCCGATTGCACAGGATTATTTGGAATATACCGAGACCCACCCCTGGCAGCACTATCCCCAGTTGGAGGCCCTCAAGGGGCTGGCCAAGGAGGCCGGTTTGTGGAACCTTTTTCTGCCCGAGGAGTACGGCGAATTCAGCCCGGGCCTTACCAATTTGGAGTACGCGCCCCTGGCCGAGCTGATGGGACGCATCCTGTGGTCTTCCCAGATTTTTAATTGCTCCGCCCCCGATACCGGCAATATGGAAGTGTTGGCCAAGTACGGCAGCCCCGAGCAGCAGGAACGTTGGCTCCGGCCGCTGATGAATGGCGACATCCGCTCGGCTTTTTTGATGACCGAACCGCAGGTGGCCTCCTCCGATGCGACCAATATCGAGACTTCCATTGTGAGGGACGGCGACGAATACGTCATCAACGGGCGCAAGTGGTGGTCGACCGGGGCGATGAATCCCAGTACCCGCTTGTACATCGTGATGGGCAAAACCGATCCCGATGCGCACCGCCACGTTCAGCAGAGCATGATCATTGTACCGGCGGATACGCCGGGGGTGCGCGTGGTGCGCCCCTTACGCGTTTTTGGAACGGTAGAGTCGCCGGAGGGGCACGCGGAGATTGCCCTGGACAACGTCCGCGTACCGGCGAGCAATTTGCTGGTCGGCGAAGGGCAGGGCTTTCGGATCGCACAGGGGCGGCTGGGGCCGGGGCGAATCCACCACTGTATGCGCCTGATCGGAGCGGCCCAACGGGCGCTGGATTTGATGTGCCGGCGGGTGGCGGACCGGATGACCTTTGGAAAAAAGATCGCGCAGTACAGCAGCATTCGCCAGGACATTGCCCGCTCGCGCTGCGAGATCGAACAGGCGCGTTTGCTCACCCTGGCGGCCGCCGACAAAATTGACCGCTTCGGAATTGTGGAGGCCAAGGACCTCATCGCCATGATCAAGATCGCCGTCCCCTCCATGGCCTGTACCGTGATCGACCGGGCCATCCAAGCCCACGGAGGACTGGGAGTTTGTCAGGACACGCCGCTGGCCTACTCCTGGATTTACGCCCGCTCCATCCGCATCGCCGACGGCCCCGACGAGGTACACATGTACCAACTTGGCCGCAACACCATCAAGCAAAAAATCAAGCCGCCTCAGGATGCTCAGGCCTAAATTGTCCCTTCCCGCACTGTACCTCTGCCTCCTGACGGGCCTACTCCTGGCTTGCAACGCGCTCACCACCAAAGCGCCGAATGCGACCACCGAATCCCCAGCGGACTCGGTCCCCGCACCGCCAAACAGCCCCCCCTCGGACACCAGCGCTACCCCGCCGGAGGAAGGGTCCTGGAAACGGCGCCAGGACTCGCTGCGTCAAATCCTATTGGCCAGTAAAAACGATACCTTGCTCCGACAAAGCCTGCTGGCGGAGCATTACCTCCGCGGACTCGCCCGCCGCGAAGCCGGCAACCTGGTGGTTAAAATTCCCTTTGACCTGCACGACCGGGACGGCGGCGGCGCCGATTGCTACCAAACCGAACTGAACTTTAAATTTCCCGTCACTACCGAGCTCCGCTTCCCCGAAAGCTTGGTCGTCCACGAACGCGAACACGGCTGCGTCGCTCGCGAATCCAATATTCTGGGCAAATTTCTCCTCCGCGAATCTGGAGCGGGACGAGTGGTTTACCGCTCGAAAAGTCCACCCCGTACCCTGGTCCTTTTTCGCAACCAACAACCCGGCCGTGGCTACGCCTACTATTTTCCCAGCAATGCCGAACACCTACGCGGGGAAGGCAAAAACGAGGACCAGGAAAATTAAACCCAGGACGCCGAACAGGACATACCCAACCGCCGCAGCATCCTGACGACGGCCGACTACGCTACTTTTCTAGAGTAAATCCAACTCCACACCCCAGGGCGCCCCACCGTCCTCTGCGCCCCATCACCCTCTGCGAATCTCCGCGCTCCTCAGCGCCCTCTGCGTCCCAACCCCTCGAAGCGCCCATTCCCCTCGAAGCGCTCCACTCCCCTCCAAAAAGTGAAAGTTTCGTTAAGCCCCCCCACACAAGCCCCTGTCAATCAGCAATGGTATGCTCCAGCATACTGACTCCCAAAAACCAGACTACTTGCCCCCCAAGGACAACTGCCCGACCTTTGTACCACACCAAACCACCACCAACGCATGCCCCATAAGAACAGCAAGAATCTT
>CALCCH010000360.1 GCA_937899855.1 uncultured Saprospirales bacterium
CCAGCACCCGATCCAGACCGTTGTTGCGGGCCTGATCGCCGATAAACAGGTCAGTGCGGTGACAAACCGCGCAGTAGAAGCGGGCGGGGTCGAGGTAAATGGCCCGGCCCAGGTTATCCTCCACCGAAAAGCCGGGAATGTCCTGGTTGGGGTTGGGGGGGCCGGGGGGCAATTGGGCCAAGCCCTCGTCGTACTTCGAGTTGAAGGACAGCATGGACCGCACAAATTGGGACAGGGCCAGGGAGACGCGTTCGCTCGTGATCCTGGAATCGCCAAAGGCCTGGTGGAAAAGGATGTGGTAATAGTATTCACCCGCTAGTTTTTCCTCCAGTGTTTCCAAATCGAGCCCCATTTCAATGTGATCCTGGATGGGCAGGAGGGTTTGTTCTTCCAGGCTGGCGGCGCGTTCGTCCCAGAAAAAGTGACCGTTTTCGTAGTAGCGGGCTTTGGCCAGGCTCATCGAATGGCGGCCGGTCTGCTCCCCGGCTAAGCCCCGGCTGAGGGGCTGGTTATCGGTAAAACTGTTTTCCTGAAAATGACAGGAAGCACAGGCAATGGTGTTATTGGCTGATAATTTGGTGTCGTAGAACAGCACGCGCCCCAGGGTAGCCCCCTCATCGGTGATGGGATTACCGGCGGGGGTGTTGTCCGTATTGACGACGGGAGGGACCGACAAAAAATTGGGCAACTCGATCTCCGAATAAGCGTAGGCCCGTTCGGGAATATCGAGTACGGCGCTGAGCATCACGTATTCATCGAGCTCGATCTCGGGAACGTTGGGGGTAGAACTGGGCTTACAGGCCTGGAGCAGCAACAGCGTTGCCAGGGCCAAAAAGGCGAAACGAGTAGAAAGCATAAAGAGAATTTTGTGGTCTTACCTTGGTCTTACTTTCGTCTTTAGACGCCCCATACTACCAAAAACTTGCGCCCCTACTCTATTTTTTTTCCTTTTTTTTAAACTTTTTCCCATTTGTTGGCCAATCCACAACAAAAATCCCGGCACCGCTGCATCGTGATACCGGGATTTCGGGGGAATGGCCCCCCGTTTGAAACCCTGCGCTAGGGCCGGTCTACCTTGTTTTTGTTGCTCTTGGTGTGGTCAAACTGATTGTCCTTCAAGTCCACATCCAACATCCGGCTGGAGGGGTCGATACGCACCGAAGCGATATTCTTAAACTTGAGGGGTAGGGTGGCCGTGTATTCGGGGAAGGTCCAGGGCCAATCTTCCAGATAGACGTAGGGCTTCCCGTTGGGAGCCATTTCCGCCTTTTCGCCCCGCATGATCCGCAGCGGAACGTTGTAGTACTCCTTCTTGCCATTGGTCAAAGAAACCTCAATATCCAGGGGCATCGGCATTTTACCCGATCGCCGCAGCTGCAGCAGGGATTCTTTGCCCTTTTCTCCCTTTTTGAGCCCCAGCACCCCGTAGTCGGTCGTCTTGGTGGTGTACACAAAGTATTCTTTGTACCAATCCAATTCCAGCCCCGATACTTTTTCCATGACGCGAATGAAGTCGTTGGGATTGGGGTGTTTGAATTTCCAGGTGTTGAAGTATTCGAGCATTCCCCGATCAAAGGCGTCCTCCCCGACGACGTACTCCAGTTGGTGAAGAAAAATGGCCCCCTTGACGTAGGAACCCACGCCGTAAGCCGCATTGGTCTCAAAATGATCGGCGTGAGTGCTGAGCGGTTCTTCCAAACCACTTTTCACAAAGTTGACGAAACCCTGGTAAGAGCTGAGGTGGGGATTGTCCACCTGCTTCCGACCGGGCAAAAGACCTTCCCCCGCCAGGTAGTTCATCACTTCGTCCGAAGCGTAGCTGGTAAAGCCTTCGTCCATCCAGGCGTACAGGCTTTCGTTGGTGCCCAAAATCATTTGGTACCAGCTGTGCATCAGTTCGTGTACCGATACCCCCACCAAGCTATTGAGCGAGCGCTCCCCCGTAATTAGGGTAGCCATCGGGTATTCCATTCCGCCGTCGCCTCCCTGGATAAAGGAATAGACGGGGTAGGGATATTTTCCATAAGTTTGGTAGATGTAACTACAGGCCCGGTCCATAATGCCTGGCAGCAGTGCCCAAACCTCTTCGGTGCTCTCGTTTTTTTGGTAAAGAAAGTGCATCAGCGGACCGTCCTTGGCCTGGTAAGTCGTATGGGTATAGTCGGGGTCGGCAGCCCACACGAAATCGTGAACGTTCTCCGCCACAAAACGCCAGGTCGTTTTTGGACCCGATGGTGGCGCTACCGTGAGGCCCGCTGCCTCGTAGCCGTAACCCACCTGATCGGGATTCTGCAATACGCCAGTACCCCCTACCGTATAACGCTTATCGATCTTAATGCTGACGTCAAAATCCCCCCAAACCCCATGAAACTCGCGCCCGATGTAGGGGTTGGAGTGCCAGCCCTGGTAGTCGTACTCGCAGAGCTTGGGGTACCACTGGGACATCGAATACGAAATACCCTCGCTGTTGTCGCGTCCCGAGCGACGAACTTGCAGGGGTACTTGGGCTTCAAATTCCATCTCGAAGATCACCTGCCCCCCAGCGGGAATCGCCCGGGGCAATTGGACCTCCAGGATCGTACCCACTACTTCGTAGGCGCAGTCGAGCCCATCCATTTTTAGCGACGTGATCTTTTGATAACCGATTTCCAGCTCATTCATTTTTTCGATTCGCCCCTTAATCCGCTTATCGCCATCGGGCAACTGGGTGGTGCGGACGCTCATCATGCTACCGGGTTGGAAGGCGTTGAAATAGAGGTGGTAAAAGACCCGTTCGAGGGCGTCGGGAGAGTTGTTGGAATAGGCCAGACGCTGCTGGCCACTAAACCGGTGTGTCGCGACGTCAAAGTCGATCTCCATCTGGTAGTCCACCTTTTGCATCCAGCGATCGGGCTGGGCCGTCAGTAGGCTCAGGGGCAATAAGGCCAGCAAAAGGAGCGTCGTTTTTCTCGAAATCATCATCATTGGTACAGTGGCGTTTGGTAGTTTGAATGAATGGGGCCGAACGGGGATCCGTCCCGGCTGATCCGACTAAGGGGTATTCGTGGGGACAAATAAAGGGAAATAATGCCGCAAAGACAAGAAAATTAAGCGGCGTCCCGTGGGCCTGATCGCACTCGGCCTCCCAAAAGTAAGCAATCCTCCTTGCCTCCAAAATTTCAATCTACCAAGCCCATCCCCCATCCTCCCAACAACTCGTTGGACCAAACCACATACCTTCGGAGCTATTTATTCTTCCCCTTTCGCTTAGCCTTTCGCCAAAATTGCCACTTGGGGGGCTGCTCTTGCGCCTTGACGATCACGTAACGTAGGCTGATCCCAGTTTGGGGGCGCAAGCGACCCAGGTCGTTGGAGAGATCAAGGGCGGGTTGAAAATCCCAGGATAGGTTGAGCCGACCGAGAGTAAATTCCACGCCGGCGATTCCACTCAGGCCCCAGGAGCTGCTGGTACCGGTTTCGAAGTCACTGTTCCAATTGAGGTGGGGGCCGGCACCGAGGTAAAAATTGAGTCGCTTCCCGATCAGCTTGTTGTGCTGCTCCAGGAGGGCGGTAAAACGCACCTCGTCGCGACTGAAGTTCTGTTGGAGAATCCCCTCCACCGTGGCTTTGCCCCATACTTTTTGCTGGACGCTCAGTCCAATGCCGGAGCCAAAGCGGGCGCCAATGGCGGTGGTGTATTTCTGGGCGGAGAGGAGCGAAACGGTGCTGAGGAGGAGAACGAAACAAAGTATCCTTTTCATCGGCGGCGAATTTTGGGGGATAAACGTCCGCGGGATCGGAGATGTTATGGCCCCGGGCAATTTAGTACGGCCTTAACGCGGAATTAAGGAAACCTTTAGAATGGGAGATGGCCCCATTGGGCCCCGCAGCGGGCTCGACTTCCGCTCCCGTTTACCAGCTCTTCCGTGGATACCATCCAGACTGCTTTTTCATTTCTGGCTTTCAATTTATTTGATACCTTTGCCCGGTGCAACGAATCGGTATCCTCCAACGCTTCCTTTCCTTTTTTTTCCGCGCTACCACGCTCTACGGCATCCATTCCCCCTTCGTGTACGACTTTACCGAGGCTGTTTTGGAAGACGATCGCCAATTCTACGCCTTTTCCGCTCTCGAAGACTTGCGCCAACTGCTCCGCACCGATGATCGCAGCATCGAGGTCACCGACTACGGGGCGGGATCGGCCCTTGGCCTGGGTCGTACCCGCAAAATTCGCCAAATCGCCCGGAGCTCCCTGAGCTCGACCCACTTTTGCCAATTGCTTTTTCGCCTCGCCCAGCATTACCAAGCCCAAACCATCCTCGAAATGGGGACCTCCCTGGGGCTGGCGACCCTACACCTGGCTAAGGGCGCCGGCAGTCGGGCCCAGGTCATCAGTCTGGAAGGCTGCCCCAATATCGCGGCCCTGGCCCAACAGCATTTCCAAACCTTCCAAGCCGAGCACATCCAACTGCGCGTCGGTCCCTTCCACGCGACCCTCCGCCCCGCCCTCGAACAACTCCAAAAGCTCGACCTGGCCTTTATCGACGGCAACCACCGCGGCGAAGCGACCCTCCGCTATTTCTACCAGTGCCTGGAATACCACCACGAGGGTACCATCCTCATTTTCGACGACATCCACTGGTCGGAAGACATGCAAGCCGCCTGGCAAAGCATCCAGGCCGATCCCCGGGTCCGCCTCAGTATCGACCTCTTCTTCGCTGGCTTGGTATTTTTCCGTAGCGAAGGGCAGGAAAAACAACACTTCAAGCTCGTCCCCCACCGCTGGAAACCCAGGTACAAAGGATTTTTAAGTTGCCCCACAACC